>JAJBVU010000136.1 GCA_020859645.1 Eubacterium sp.
TGCTTTGGAGTTTTCACAATGAAGTTAGGCGGTCGAAATCGAAAAGTGCATTAAGTGTCAAAATTGATTGATATTTTTATCTGTTTGTTGTGAAAAAATACTGAAAAAATTAAAATTGCCTATTGAAAAAGTCCTTGAAGTGGTATATAATAATTAAAAAGAACTTAAAGTGTGTGTTAAATTTCTTTAATGAAGTGTTAAAGAGATGTTAAAAAGATATTAACGATATGTTAAATATAAACTCCTTCATATAATAATTAATGAAAGGGGGGGGCAAAGTTGGGCAGGAAAAACCAATCCGAAAACAAATATTTTAAAAATCGAAGAAACAAAAAATTATGGCACCGTTTGCTTTTGGCAGCCGGTTCCATTGTTGTGTTTATAACCACCTATATGCTTATTCTCCCTGCTATAACCGCTGAGGTCGGCACAATCGAGCTTTTCGACGAGTCCCTTTCATCCGGCAGCGCAGTAACCCCGGAGGAAAACGAAACCTACATTATTATAGAAGAAACTACTGAAGAAACGGTGGAAGAAACCACCGAAGAACCAACCGAGGATATAACATCTGAAGAAACTACAGACGGCGCAGCCGAAGCCCTTTCCGAAGAAACCTCTGACCAAGCCTTAGAGGAAACCACATCGGGCTCAGGCTCCGGCGGCACAGATACCTCCGGCGGAGGCGGAACCGCTTCTGAAGCATCTTCGGAAATTTCCGAGGAAGAGACAGAGGAAACCACCGAAAGCGAGTTTGCTGTCTCGGCTGAAAATATGTTAATCGCTCTTTTGGGCGAAGCAGGCATTGACTTGGCGGATGAAACAAACGCATCCTCTGACGACCCCGTTACTTTCAGCGGCAGCGGCACAGACGGAACTTATGTTTGTACATATGACCCTGACACAGGCAATTTTAAGCTGACACTTGTTGCCGACTTGGTTATCAAACTTGACGATGTTGTTGACAGTACAAAAGATGAGAAAGCTGTTCAGGCGGCAAAAGATATTTTAAACACCAACACTCTCTACACTTCAGAGCTCAGCAAATATAACAATATTTATACATTCAGTCTGCCCGAAGGCATTGTTTTAACAGACAGTCTGCTTTATGAGAGCGGAAATACAAAAATATATCAGGGTGCAGACTATGAAAAATATGTATATTATTTTACGAAAAACGCAGACGGAACATATGATGTTGTAATTGTTTTTAAAGATGAATACTTGGATGACATAACAACCACCAACATCACCGGTACGCTGAAAATTGATGCATACATCGACAGCAGCTATTATGACTCTGAAACAAAAACAATCACAGTGGGCAAGGGCAGTCTCTCAGAAGAAATCACAATCACCTCTGAAAATATCACTTGGGACGAAAACGAGACCCTTTACAGTGATTTGATTATGTATAAAACCGCAAGCTATAATTCCAGTGAGAAAACAATAACCTATACAATCAGGGTTCTCACTACAAAGGGCACAGGCGGCGAGGTTACGATAAGCGACGTTGTTACATCTTCTTCCGCTTTGACAGGCTTAAGCTCAAACGGTCTTTCAAGTATTACCTACTCTACAGGCAATATGTGGGCATATAAGGATTCGTCTCTTTCCACAGTGGAGGATTCCCTTACTTATATGGGCGACATTGTTCCTATAAGCGAAGCAACGGCAGGGAAGGCATATTATTATTATGACTCTGACGGAAATATGATAATAGTTCTTCCGGAGCTTGAAGCAGCCGACACTAATTCGGACTATTATAATGATACTTGCTACAACTGGTACAGCTCTTACTATACATATTACAATGAATATTATATAACCTATACCTATGACGTTTCACCCGACAGTACAACCACCTACAATATAAACAATACTGCAACGGGCACATCCACCGATGAAACAACAGGCGCCGATCTTAAGGACGAAAGCACCGCCGATATTAAAATATCAAGTACAAAGCTAATAAGCAAATCCGGCAGCCTAAGCGGCGATACCATAACATGGACTATTACCGTCGGAGACGGTTCAACCAGTCTTGCAGGCTATGTTCTTACGGACACAATGTTCAGCGATGTACTATTGGATGACATTAAAATAACCGATTCAAACGGCTATACAGCTATTTATGGTGATAATTACGATTACACAGCAACGAAGGATAATGACGGATACGCTATAAGCATTACGTTTAACCAAGGAACTTACTACACCATTACATACACCCAAACAGTTGAAGCCGGGTGGAGCGACACCACCTACAAAAACACCTCCACACTGACATACGGAAAATATTCTGAAGACTCAACTGCATACGTAAAGGTAGAGGGCTATTCTGATAAATGTCTTATAAAAGACTCTTCGGGTATGACGGAAAACTCTGACGGAACCTATACATTAAGCTGGACGGCAGGCATTGAGGTTCCAAAGGAAGGAATCCCCGCAGGCACCACCTTTACAGACTACATTGAGGGAACCGACCATTATATTACATATGCCCAGGCTCTGGCTATAGCAGATGCCATTCAAAAGGCATTCAGCGAAGAAAATGTCACAGACATATACTTCAGCACCCAGTCCGGCGGCAATATGTGGTATATCGACTCATCAAAGTGGGTTTCTCTTGAAGAAATAACCAATAACCCGGATACATATGCCGACACTAAATTTTATCTCTATAAATTTACAACGGTATATGACATAGCTTATGACACAAGCGCAGCGGCAGTTGCTGCCTACAGCGCAGGCGAAGAAATTACAAGCGCCGCTGCTGTCACTGCGACATCGGTTGATCTTGCCGAAGAAGATGAAGAAACAGCGTCAAACTCTCTTGGCTTAGACCCTGTTATGCAGGCTGTAATTGCACAGGCTCTTGACCTTTCGGCAGAAGAGACTGAGGAAGAAGCCGAAGAAGTGATAACATACGGCTTCACTGCAAATGAACCCCTTGCTTTGGCAGCTGTCAATACTATAACTCCAGGAACCAACTCCGAGGGCGAAACTGTTTATTACTACAGCACCAACGAAATCACCTTCGACTATTACACAACTGCCGATGTTTCAAGCGTAACCACCGACAGAACCTATTATAACTACATTTTCAACGAAGGCAATTATGCCGCAGACAGCACAACATATTCCAAAAATGTAGTTAAATACGGCGTAAACCAGTACGGCTATCTCCAAACCGGAGACCTTACTATTTCCACATCAACAACCGAAAACGAAATTTCATGGGTTGTAAAGGTTAATTTGGCGGACTATACTGAATATACTATAACAGACGCCATTCCCTCCGGTGCGGCTATAGAGACTGTTTCTGTTTTATCTTATGAAAGCTCGAAGGATTCGGATTATACTGTATTAGATTCAGCCGGCGGCACAACCTCTCTTTATGAGATGGATTTTTCTTACGAAGTCTCAGACACTGTAAACGCTGAGGACGGCAGCACAAATGTTGTTGTTAAAATAGCAGGTGCGGACGACAAAACAGTAAACACAGTTTATATAAAATTCAACTGTAAGGTCACTGTTGAACCGGACGGGGAAGATACAAAGAAGTCTGTATCATATGCCAACAGTGTAAAGGTAACCGCAAACGGCAGTGACTACGGCGATGCCGATGAGACAATCACCGTTTCCTACACTGAATCCTCAACGGGAACTAATTATGACGTGTCGAAAAGCCACAGCTATGACACAACCAACAACCTTATTCACTATGTAATCGGCATAAACGAAAAAGGCGAAACCTACACATATGATGTAACAGACAGCAACGGAAAAACCACACAGGAAGCATATTCCGACTTAACAATCACCGATACCCTTACCTACAGCACCTACCCAAGCTACGGAACAGCCAGAGACGTAAGCCTTTCATCGGTTTACCTCTACTATGCTAAGCTTGACAGCAGCGGAAATGTTGTCTATGACAACGGTCAGCCCACAGCAGGTGAGGCGGTTCCCTCAAGCGCTTACAGCTGGTCTTATTCCTCTGAAAGCAATTTGTGGAACGGCGTTGACGGAACTATTACAAACACGATTACGTTAACCGTTCCCAACGGCGTGCCCCTTGTGCTTATATATAACTATGCCGTTACAATTACGGGCACATCGGAAGTAACCCCCGACACTACGGCAGACGCCAAAAACTCCGCTGTTTTAAGCGCAGACGGCGATTTTATAAGCGAAATAACCGACTACACAACAGACTCAGACTCATATTCTACAAGCGGAACCTCTCTTGACCTTAACGGAGCCAACTCCTACATTATCCATAAGGTAGACGCAGAGAACTTCTCAATAGCCCTTGAAGGGGCTCAGTTTGACCTGTATGTTTATGATGCGTCTAAGAGCAAATTTATAGACGTAGACACCTATACAACAGACTCAAACGGTCAGATTAAGGCAGCCGCTGTTGAAAAAACAGGAACTGATGATGATGGAGATCCATATACATATTATCAGCTGACACTTTCAAACGGAAATACCTATGATATTCCCGTAGACACGCTCTGTTATTTTGTTGAGTCCTCGCCGTCCTCAAGCGACTATAAGCTTGACACAACCAAATATTATTTCTATTACGGTTCGGGCTATACCACCGCAGTCAGCGACTGTGACGGCTACGCTTCGGCTTATGCAGCTGAAAGCGGCGACTTAACCGCAATAAACCTTATAAACTTCCCGTCACATACAGAATATATTACAAACGAGCACTCGCCCGAATATTATTCTGACAAGACAACCCTCTCGGTTCTTAAGTTTTGGCTTGACTCTGACGGAAACGAATATGAAAAAACCGACGGAAGCATTAGCTTTTATCTCTACAGGCTGTTTACAGATACACAGGGCAATGTGACCTACAGCCCCGATAACCTGTCCGGCTCCGGCGACCAGGGGTCTGACCCCAACACCGGCAGCGGCTCTTCAACGGGTACATCGGCAAAATGGGGAATTTATTCCGCATACGGATATAATGGTTGGTCATCAACTGCTTTGTTGGAAGGAACTTTTACATATACGGAAAATTCTGACGGCTCGGTAACCATTCCGTTTTCGTTTGATTATTATCCGGGTACAACTTACAATCAATATAGTTGTTATAATGTTGTTGTATCAAACGGAATAAACAGTAATGGCAGTCCGGCAAGCGAATTGACGGTAACCGACGGCAGCTGGACCTTTGCGAGTGACGAAACAGGGGGCACATATTCGGGCAGCGTTACTATACCGGCAGAAACGGAAATAACTTATCTTGCCATATACTTGACTAACAAATATGATAATAGTTCTGATTATTTGAGCAATGTATCTTTTGGATCTACGGGTTCATCTTCCGGCGGCGACAGCGGCAGCGGCACAACCGCATCATCTTATACAGTTGATTTAAGCTATGGTAGTTATTATGAGTGGTATTCTGAAGGAAACAGCGGAAATTATAAGTATGCTTTCGACTCAGAAAGCATTGAAGTTTCGACAGATGATGGTTCTACCGCAGTTATTAAATTTTCTAATTTAGTCGGTTATGATTTAAGTGTTTCCTTGATTGATTGGGATACATGTGAAGTACTTGATGCTCAAACAGTTTCCGCAGGGGCAGACTATACATATACACTGACAGTGGGAAGCAGTGACAGAACAATATATTTGTATTGTTCTAATGGATATAGTGCGAGTGATTATTCAGTAAGCCTGACAACAGACTACCCACCCACAACCGACACCGGCACAGAAGAAGGCGGAGAAGAGCAGGGCGAAACCGACCCTAACTCCGGCGGCACCTCGACCGACCCCGACTCCGGCTCAACCTCAAGCGGTGACGATTCCGGCAGCACAGAAACCGAAACTGTTATAGGCGACACCTATTATCATAACTTCAGCTTAGACAGCTTTACAGATGACAATACCTTCAAAATACTCACCAGCTATAAAAAAGAAAGCGGAAGCACAACAGCAACGGAGTCAGACTTCTTCGACATATATGGTAATCTTTCAAATTCACACGGCACCTGCGGCTATGACTTAGACGGTGATGGAGTTTATGACGATGATGAAACACTGACAATCTGTCTTAAAATGCAAAACGATCCACAAACAACGATAACCTTTACTCCGTTAAATGACGGCGTGCTTCGCCTTGCTTTTAACGCAAACGGCGACGGCACTGAATCCATTACCAACAGCTGTAAAATTACAGGAGGAGACGGAGATTATGCCAAAGGAGAGACTGAAGGTGCAACCAACAATATAATTGAGGTGAAGCTTCCGGGTGACGGCGAAACAACCTACACCATTACAAGAGCAACCACCTGTTATCTTTTCTATATATCCTTCACAGAGCAGGATATAACTGTGGAAGAGACTACAGACTACCTTCACAGCTTCAACAGCGGTACTGACTCAAACTTCTACACAATTACCGGCTCGACAGGTACTGCTTCATCTTCCTACGGCGTGGTTAATTATAATAATGAAGATATAATCCAGTTCCTTAAAATGAGCAGCAAGGCTAAAATCACCTTTGACGCTCCTGAAAGCGGCATATTGTATTTCGTGCTGACAGACGCAAAGGGCTATATCGACAAGGGCAAGACCATAGGCGTCAACCTTGACGGAAATGAAAAAGAAGCCGAGTGGTATAACGATCAATACAGTACTATAAGCGGTGTGAATGCCGACAAGGTCTACCTTTTGACCACCAGAATTACCGCCGGCACACACACAGTCACCAGAATTAACTCGACGGAATATCAGCTTTATTATATAGGCTATGTTCCCGATGACTATGCCCACGCAGCGGTATATAACGATATTCCCTACAGTGCATACGGCGAGCTGGTTTATGATGACCCCATTACCCTCAGCGCAGCAAATGACTGGTCTTGGTCGTCAGTTACGCTCCCCTCTGAATATGTAACCGCAGAGGGCGAGGTTTTGGGCTATTACACCTATTACATTGTGGAGGTTGACGAAACAGGCAAATATATCACCTATTATAAAAACGTCACCACCACCGATTCGGATGGAAACACCACTCTGGGTATAGCCTCCGGCACAATGGGTATTTATAATACTCTGAATGACGAAAATGAGGGCGTTACCCACGTAACCGTAAATAAACAGTGGCTGAACCAAAAGGAAGAAGATGTTACAACCTCGTCATCCGCTCTTGCGGCGATTACCTCAGACACAAGCATTTGGGTGGATCTTTTCGCTAAGGTTTATGTCTACACCGATAGTGGAGATCTTTATTCATCGGGTAAGAGCTACTCCAGAAACTTTAACAGTGAAGCAACTAAACCCGACTTGGCAGACAGCAGCGATGGATTTTTTACGGTTTCCGGTCCGGTAAATGCTTCAAGTAATGTAGGAACGGTAACATATACCGAAGATCCCACAGGTGACGCAACATCTGTAAGCTATTCACAGTATTTGAAGTTTCAAGGGTCAACAGTTGTGACATTTGATTCACCTGCTACAAGCGGAACTCTTACACTTTTGGCATCTAACTGGTCAAGCACTGATGGCTATTCAAGTGCGGAAAGCATAGGCTTTAATCTGACTGACCCCGATGGAACAACATATAAATTCACATATTCAGCAACTGATGGTTTGCAGGGTTCTTATCCTAAAGGCTCAACGGCTGTATTATATACTGATGGTGACGGAACCGGCAAGGTTTCAGTATCGGGAAATGGTAAGGAAGCTGCAAACGGTGTTATAGTCTTTGACATTGCAACCGATAAAGAAGGCACTTGGACGCTTAAGAGAAATTCAAACAGTATTCAGGCTTACCTTTTCGACATCAGCTTTGCCTATACATACAATAATCTGGCTGACGGCTACGGTGTTTATATAGGCTCATATGAAATAACAGCGGATGATGACTGGTCTAAGACCATAAGCGGTCTGCCCCTGTATATTTATGCCGATGGTACGTCCGGCAGCTCCTCAAGCGCCACGCCTATAGGCTATTACAGCTATTACGTGGAGGAACAGGACGTATCGGGGAACTTCGAAAATCCAAGCTACACCTATACAATGGAAGTGGGACCTATAGTAACCTCTATAGAGCTGATTGACGATACAACCAAAGAAATAAAGTTTGCTTATCACAATAAGTATACCGATACTATAGGATATGCTACAACAACGGCGACAGATTACGTAGTCGAGCTTGATGACAGCGGTAATGAGGTGTATATTACAGACGCTGAGGACGGAAAATCGTATCTCAGCCTGACATCAGCTACCGTAGTCAGCAGCAGAATTACCGCAGTGACCAAAGGCTCGATTTTGGTGACCAACACTGCGGCGGAAGAAACATTTACCCTGCCCTCAAGCGGCGGCAGCGGAACTTTTAAGTATATTGTAGCGGGAATGCTCACAAGCCTTGGGGCAATTCTGCTTCTATATAAACGCAGGAAAGGTTTGAGCGCAGGCTCCTGATGATGGGGCAGAGCTTAAGCAGAGCCTATGCGCTCAGACTGTGTAAATAAAATAAAATCGGGAGAATTTAAAGACGAAGGGGAGAAATGGTCTTTTATATATAATCCCACGAAAGGAGTGATGTTTAGAAAAAGAGGACAAACCGGGAAAGAAAAAAAGAATACACCTCTCCGTCAGCCGCACTGATTTTTTTGCAAAAATCAGATTGGCTGCCACCTCCCCTCGAGGGGAGGCTCTGAGACAACCGGAACATCTGCGGTTTTCCGTAGAGTAGGACAGCCGGAGCCGTCAAAGGCTCCCCTTGAGGGGAGCTGTCAGCGAAGCTGACTGAGAGGTGAAAACCCGAATTTCAAGTAAAAATCGAATTATGATGGACAAACTCACACACAAATAACGACAATTTGTGGGGGGGGGGGTAGATTTAGCCAGCCCGTATTAATCGGAAGCGTTTATCAACCTCCACAACTAAGAAAGGATGGTACTTTTATGAAGAAAGTAACAAGATTTTTTAGCCTCCTCCTCGCAATAGCAATGGTTTTGGCAATGAACTTTGGTACGCTTTCCGTAATGGCAGGCAATGGCGGCAGCTATAAGATTACTATTAACGGAAACGTTACAGGACACACATATTCAGCATATCAGATTTTTTCCGGTGATTTGTCTAAGGATGCTAATTCCGGAGCCCTTGTACTCTCAAATATTAAATGGGGAAGCGGCATTAGTGATACCGATGAATTCCTTAAAGCTTTGAAGGCTTCAACAGTAACTACATCTGTTCCAGATCCCGATAGTCAAAGTGGTGGTTATCTGACAGTAGGCGCATTATTTGCTTCCTGCACAAGTGCGCAGGATGTAGCCGATGTATTGGCTAAATACAACACCGACACTGCTTTAGCAAAGGAATTTGCCGATATAGCAGGCAAAAACCTCAGCTCTACAGCAGCAGGTTCAAGTACTGAAACTGACAGCACAACCTACACAATTACAGACTTGACAGCAGGTTATTACCTTGTAAAGGATACAGGTTCTGTCGGCGATAATGACGCTTACACAGACTTCATTCTTGAGGTTGTAGGCGATGCTACAGCTGATATTAAGTCGGCTACTCCCGAAGTTGAAAAGAAAGTAGCGGATATCAACGATTCAACAGATTCTTCAAAAGGCGATTGGCAGGATTCAGCTGACTATGACATCGGCGATGACGTACCTTTCCAGCTTACAGCTACAGTTGCTTCAAACTACTCAGATTACTCTGATTATGTTTTGACATTCCACGATGTACAGAGCGAAGGTCTTACATTTAATAATGATGTAAAAGTTACTGTAGACGGAAATGAGATAGATTCAAGCAACTATGTAGTAACATATAACGATAGTGAAGCTCAGCAAGACGGATGTACATTTGAGATTAAGGTAACACTTAAGGATTCAACCGCAGGAACTGACTTAGTTGGTACAGGTGCAGGTAAGGTTGTTGTAACCTACACATCAGAACTTAATGAATACGCTAAACTCGGCTCTGCAGGCAACCCCAACACAGTTCAGCTTGAATACTCAAACAATCCTAATGATTCTACAGACACAGGTAAAACTACTAAGGATACAGTAACAGTATTCACATTTGAGCTTTTGCTTAATAAGACAGATTCTACCGGTGCAGCACTTAAGGGCGCAGGCTTCACACTTTATAAGCTTAATACTTCAGGTGACTATGTTGCAGTAGGCTCTGAGAAGACAGGCGTTACATCATTTGCATTTACAGGTCTTGACGATGGTCTGTATAAGATCGAAGAGACAACCACACCTGCCGGCTATAACACAATTGATCCTATTTACTTTACAGTTACAGCTGCACATGAAACAACCAGTGATGATCCTCAGTTAGTGGATTCTAACAATACATCTGCTGATCCGCTTGTTGTTACAGTAACGGATAAAGACGGTAATACATTATCAGACCCGACTACTACATTTACTGTTACCGAAGACAGTACCGGTGCAGAGATTACAACTGACAACGACGGTGTATCTACAGTAACACAAGGTACAAGCGCAAACATTACAGCTGACGTAGTAAATAAGTCCGGTGCTGAACTTCCTGAGACCGGTGGTATGGGTACAAAAATATTTTATACTTTGGGCGGAGTCCTTGTTATAGGGGCAGGCGTTCTTCTGATCGTTAAGAGAAGAATGAGAAACGCTTGATTTCCCTGTTGAATAGGGTTACGTTTTGAGAATAGGCTCCCCGCCTTTCGGGGCGGGGGCTTTTGAAGAACCGCCGTTATCTGACGGCGGCTGTCCAAAGGTAAAAAATATTTTTGATAACTCCATATTATGTAACAGTTCAGCCGTGTCTTTTATTTTTAGATTTATGCATATTTATATGCATAAAATCTTAAAATTAGACACGAGCGGAGCGCCAAATAATGAGCTAAACACAGCAGCATTGCTGCGAAGGATGCGAAGCAGACGTTTAGCGAATTATTTGGCTGAACTGTTACCATATTATTCCTCTTTAAGCTGTCCTGTGGTATGTATAAGTCATTAAGCCTTTCTGTAAGTGTCAGCCAAAGTCCCTTAGGGGCAAAGCCAAAACCAAACTTGACACGTATTAAAATTTTATAGTGGGGGGGGTAATCGGTAAGTTAAAGCCAACCGCTTAACGGCTCTGTTAAGGAAGTCGCTTAACGCCTATCGTCCTCCACGAAAAAATCCACAAAGAAAGGACAGAATAATATGAAAAAAATATCTAAAATATTAAGCCTCCTCCTCGCAGCGATTATGGTTCTGACAATGAACCTCTCAATAACTGCTTTTGCAGAAGCCGATAAAGGCGATACAGCTACAATTTCAATTACAGAAACAACTGACAACCACGTTTATAAAATTTATCAGATTTTTGACGGCGGCGTTGACGCTGACGGCAATTTGACTAATATTTCATTCGGCTCCGGTGTTGATACAACTAATTTGGATCCGAGCGATACTACTGCAGCAGCCGTAGCCAGTGCTCTTGCAAAAGCTTCAGCTGAAGCAAATGCTACATTAGGCACAACAACAAGTACATCAGTAGACAGCAATTATGACGGTGAAGAAATTGTTGCTTGGCTTAAATCTGAGTACGGTATTGATTTAGCATCTATGCCTACAGCAACTTTGGACAAGGACAGCAGTGGCTTTACAACTAATGCAACTGATCCTGTTACCTATACATATAAATCAGGTGATTTAAATGTAGGTTACTATGTAATCATTGACTCTGTAACAGATGCTACTGGCACAAAAGACACAACAATTTCAAGCTATTTTGTAAGGTTGTTAGGAGAAGATTTGTCTTTAACACTTAAAAAGAGTGTACCCGAAGTAACAAAGGAAATTTTGGATTACAATGATTCTACAGGTGATGTATCAGATTGGGATACTTCAGCTGACTATGATATCGGTGATCTTGTAGATTTCCAAATCACGGCTACACTTCCTGAAAACTATAGCGATTATAATGCTTATTATATGCTCTTCACCGATACATTAAGCACGGGTCTTGCATATGACAGCACAACAGCAGATTTAGTAGTTAAGGTAGTTGACAGCACAGGCGCTACAGTTACAACACTTAGCGGCTCAGATCCGGATCCTGAATATACTGTAAACGCAACAGTGAATGGTGACGGTACTACTACTCTTACAGTAAAAATCACTGATTTGAAAAAAGTAGCTAATGCAGAACAAATTGGTTATACCTGCAAGGTAGTTGTAACCTACAAGGCTAAATTAGATACTGACGCAGTAATCGGTGGTTCAGGTAATCCTAACACAGTTTATCTTACATATACAAACAATCCCAATACAACAGGTGACGGCTCAACAGAGACAACCGATACACCTCCAAGCACAGTAGTAGCCTTCACATATGAGTTTAATGTAACTAAGACAGATGATAACGGGAATGCTCTTAAGGGTGCGGATTTCACACTGTTTAAGAAAGTATCTACAGCCCCCACTTTGACAAGTGCAGCCTATGACACAGAATTTAACGGAACTTATGCTGATGACAGCGCACCTTCCGGAGCAAACTATTACTATGTAAAGGTCACTGAATCTAACGAAACAGTATATTATTATGTAGACGCAACTAATGCAGGAAGTGAAATATATTACAAGATAGTCAGTACAATTGCAACAGACAATGCAACAGGTACAGAAGGAAACATATACGAATTCGAAGGTATTGATGACGGTACATATGTACTTGTCGAGACAAAGGTTCCCGACGGTTATAATCAAGCTTCTGACTTAGTTTTCACAGTTAACGCAACTCACAACGAAACACAAATATTGACTTTGACTACAAGTAATGTAACTGGCGGTACAATCGCTGTAACAGATCCTGCAACTACCGGTCAGCTTACTACAACCGTAGCCAATAAGAGCGGTGCTGTTATCCCCGAAACCGGTGGTATGGGCACAAAGATCTTCTATACATTAGGCGGAATCCTTGTTGTTTGCGCAGGTGTTCTCCTTATTGTTAAGAGAAGAATGAGAAACGCTTAATTTTAAGTTTAAGCTTTAAAAAACTAAATAATTACTCTCTGCCGCCAACCCCGGCAGAGAGCTTTTGCAAAATTTTCGTTAGCACCTCTCCGTCGCACTTCGTGCGCCACCTCCCCTCGAGGGGAGGCTTGTCGAGGACTTTCACTTTTTGCCGGTCAAGGAAAGGCTGTGACAAATTTTCCTTGAAAGGTAAAGACTTTTGCCTACGAAAAAGGCTCCCCTTGAGGGGAGCTGTCGGGCAAAGCCCGACTGAGAGGTGATATATTACTCAACGAGAACTTTGCAAAAGAAATATCGGGAGCATATATATGAAATTTGACAAAGTAACTCTGATTTTATTCATAATTTTAATGGGCGGAATGTGTCTGCTTCTGTATCCCACAGCCAGTGACTATTGGAACTCCTTCCATCAGTCCAGAGCCATAGCGTCCTACGTAGAAGCGGTTGAAAACCTGAGCGAAGTGGACTATGAAAAGATTATTCAGGCTGCGCAGGAGTATAACGCAAGGCTTTACAACAACACCGGCAGATGGAGTATGACGGACGAGGAGCTTGAGGAGTATCTCAGCCTTCTTGACGTGTCCGGCTCCGGAATTATGGGCTATATCGACATAGACAAAATCAACGTTGAGCTGCCTATTTACCACACTGTGGAGGACTCTGTTCTTCAGGTGGCGGTGGGGCATTTGCCAGGGTCGTCACTGCCTATAGGGGGCGCAAACACCCACGCCGTTCTTTCCGGTCACAGGGGGCTGCCTTCCGCAAGGCTTTTTACGGATTTGGACAAAATTATAGAGGGCGACATATTCGTTATTACATTTCTTGACGAAAAAATTACCTACGAGGTTGACCAAATTAACATTGTGGAGCCTACGGACACTTCAAAGCTGTCTTTTACCCCCGGGGCTGATTTGGTGACCCTTATAACCTGTACGCCCTACGGCGTAAATTCTCACAGACTTATGATCAGGGGGCACAGAATCGAAAATCTTGACGAGGAAATTATTTTGAACGTGTCTGCGGACGCAAATAAGATTGACCCTGTTGTTGTGGCGCCTATGGTGGCGGTTCCCATACTGCTGCTTTTGTTTGTGGTTATGATGGTGAAAACAAGCAAAAAGGGCGAAAAAAAGGAAAACAAGAAAGAGAAAAATGAAAAAAATGAAAAGGAAGATAAAGACAACCAGTAAATTTTTAGGCGGTGTTTCTATGAAAAAAAACTTTGTTTTAGGCTTAATATGTGCGGTTTTCGGGGCTTTGGCGCTTTCCGTAACGGCGTTTGCCGATGACGGCTCAATTGAGCTGGACTGCGATGTGGAGGGTATTACCTATAAGCTTTACGGCGTAGACGATTATTATGAGGTGGACGGCGAGGTATACGATAATGTGTACTATGCTTATAAAATCGACCCTAACGGATCTTCAGCCGATTATACTGCGTCAGCTTATATCCTCAGAGACGATGTTTCGGCTTCATATACGGCAGTGACCGACAGCGACGGCGAGGTCGTGTTTTCGGGTCTTGACGGCGGTGATTATCTGCTTGTTGCGGAGGTTTACAGCGACGGCGAATATGTCTATGTGGCAACGCCTGTGGTGGTTTCTGTTTACAGCAGTACTGTTACAAGTGTCAGCGGTAAAATTTCCGTTGCGACTGTCAGCGAGGCGGAGGACGTGGAGTCGGTTTCGGCGCTGAAGGTTTGGAGCGGTGACTATGACGATGAAACATTGGCGCAGGGGATAACGGTTCAGCTTTTGCGAGACGGCGAGGTTTATGATGAGCGTGAACTGAACAGCAGCAACAATTGGCGCTGTACATGGACGAACCTTGTGGCTACGTATAATTGGCTCGTGGTGGAAAAAGAGGTTCCGGACGGGTATATGTTGAATATTGAACATGACGGCACTGTTTTTATAATTACAAACAGCACTCTTAAGGGCGACCCGGAAGGGGGAACGGAAGGCACAACTGAGGGCGAAAACGAGACTACAACAGAATCCTTTGGCGGCGAGAAGGAAACAACCACAGAAGCGGATGTTGAAGTCACAACTACTACAAAAAGCGGCAGATCCGGCGGGGGCAGGTCTAAGACGGTAAACCCCGAAACGGAGACGGAGACAGCCCCTTCGGCGGAAAAGAGCGAAAGCCCAACTTCGGGCGGCTCACCTGACAGCCCGGCTGATGACAGTGAGCCGGAAACAACTCCGGAAGAAAGTAATCCCGATGAGCCGGATACGGAAATTACATCGGCAGGAAACAGCGAACCTCACGAAAGCGAACCCTCTGAAAGCGGTGAGAGCCTGCCCCAGACAGGTCAGCTTTGGTTCCCGGTTCCTATACTTTCATGCGGCGGAGCACTGTTTTTGATTATCGGAATAGGCAGAAGGAGAATGAGCTGATGAAGAAAAAGGGCAGTGTGTTTATTGCCGTTGGGCTTTTGATGATTTTGGGGGCGTTTTTGCTGACGGGGTATAACGTTCTTGACAGCTTGAGGGCTGAAAGAGCGGCGGCGGCTGAAGCGGAGGCGCTGAGAGCAAAGCTTGAAGAGGCGGCGGCTAATGCCCTTGATAATTTTACTATAGATGAGAAGCCCATTTATGTGCGCTATCCCGATATGCAGATGCCGGAGATTGAGATTGACGGGGTAAAGTATGTGGGGATGCTGAGGGTGCCAGGGCTGGGGCTGGAGCTGCCTGTTAAGGGTGAGTTCAGTATGGCAGGGCTCAGGACTGCGCCCTGCAGATATACAGGGTCGGTTTATAAGGACGATATGATAATTTGCGGTCATAACTACAACTCGCATTTCGGCGGCTTGAAAAACCTTAAGGTGGGGGACGGCGCAGAGTTTACCGACGGGGACGGAAATGTTTTTAGTTATGTGGTTTCCGAGATTGTTCAGCTTGACGGGTCGGATGTGTCGGGAATGACTGAAAAACAGGAGGATGACAGTTGGGATTTGACGCTTTTTACATGTACGCTCAGCGGAAGCCAAAGAGTCACTGTCAGACTTTTGAGAATTGAACAGTGAAAATGCGTGCAGCGCTATTGACTTTTTTGAAAATGTGTGATATTATAAAATCACAAAAGGGAATTGCTGTTTCAGCGATTAATGCCCCTTTAAAATTTTGATTGTATTAACAACCGCTAAACTTTGGTAGGGTCAGGCGGTTGTTTTTATGATATAAAGTATAATGAGTACCAATGTAAGGTATAAAATATCTTTATTATTCATAATTACACCCCCTTTCAAAATCGGAATTCGGATTAACCTCCTTTCAATTTTGATGGTGGGGCATTTAACCGCCGAATCGTGAGTAGACAACTCCCTTTTGCTTATAAA
>JAJBVU010000221.1:0-1704 GCA_020859645.1 Eubacterium sp.
AAACCATACCCTTTGAAAAAATAACAGTGGCTCAGATTTGCGAAAAACATGGTATGAGCCGAAAAAGCTTTTATTATCACTTTAAAGATAAATATGATTTGGTAGCGTGGATTTTCGACACGGAATGTGTTGCTTTGCTTAAGGACCGTTCTTTTACGTCGGAGCAGTTTTTCTCCACTCTCTGCGGCTATCTCTATGAAAACCGAAGCTTTTACAGAAAGGTTTTGAAAATACAAGGGCAAAATTCCTTTTCAGACCATTTGGAAGAATTTATTTCACCCTTAATTCAAAACAGGCTTAATGTTATTTTCGGTCAGGACAAGGTTCCTTCCTTATGTGTTGATCTTCTGACAGACGGATTTGTGGGTTCAATTAAAAGGTGGCTTTTGGATAAGGAATGTCTGCCCCCTGAAGAATTTGTGTCTATTTTGGAAACGCTTACGGAAAAAATTGCATTAAGCTATTCACAATAAAGTTTCAGGCAGAAAGAGACTTCTCTTCCTGCCTTTTTTATTTGGGAAAGTTCTGTTTTAAAATGTCCTTAAGGTTTTGGCTGAATAAACATCGGGACAGCTTATTTTCTCTGCCTGTATAAAGACTGCCGTCTGAGTCAAACCAAATGGGAAAGGTTTCGTCATCTGAAATAATATTGTCAATATATTTGTTGTCTAAGCTTATATCAACGGCTATTGTCTTGAAGCCGCTTTTTTTGCGGAAGCTTTTAACAGTATTATATACTTTTTCTCTTGTTTCTTCGGAAATGCTTTCATCGGGAATAACCGCCGTAAACAAAGGATGAAGCTGAGCCGCATCATAAAAAAGATTTCCGTTTATTATATTTTCCGCTTCTTCCTCTCCGTAAATATAATATGCTGAATAAAGAAGCTGTTTTTCACGCATAAGTCTGAATTTGTTTTCGGTGTTTTCCTTAAGGCGAACCGCAAGCATAATGTGCTTTAAATCTGCCAAATCGTCCGAAAACTCATCTGTAATGTTTTCGGGCTCGCAAAAAAGTATAATTGCGCTGTCGCTGTGATTTCTCACAAGAGGCAGAGCAATGCCCGGGTTTTCTTTACATTGAAGCAGCCACGTATATATTCCCAGCTCTTCACCCTGAGTTAAAACACTGTCGCAGCTTTCGGGCTGTTCCGAAAGGCGTTTTTCGTCTAACTTTATAGATATTGCCCATGGAATGTTAAAGCCCAAAGACTTTTCGTTTTTGCTTATAATGTTTGCCCCTAAGGTGCAGCTGTTATAGCAGAGGTTCATTCCGAATTTAAAAAGCCTTTCATCCTCTATGTGAGCCGAGCAGTCTCTTATAATGTCATAGTAGGGGCTTTGGCTGTCCTTAAGTACATCTTCGGCAGTTTCGAAAAAGCTTCGCTGCAGCTTGCTTTCGGAAAAATCAAGCGCCATATCCACTAAATTTCTCAAGCTTCTTTCGGGAGACTCCTTTAAGTCCTTTAATGTTCTTCTTAAGATATTTTCAATTATAATTCTTGTCATATAGTTTCCCACTTTAAACATCTCCTTCGGAACGGCTTGTTGTATATCTGTTTTTATTGTAGTATATCCCTTATATATTAAAAAGTAACATTCTCCTTAGTTTGTCCCAAAAGGTTACACTTTTGAATGATTGGTTAAATTTTACCCAAACCTTTATTTATGGATAATGATATTTGGATTTTTTATTCTTATAATAAT
>JAJBVU010000221.1:1714-16176 GCA_020859645.1 Eubacterium sp.
AAAGGAAAGAGTTAATAATGATTAAAACGGCAATAAAAAGACCTGTTTCGGTTTGTATGATAGTTCTGTTTGTGCTTATTTTGGGTTTCGTGGCATATAACACCCTGGAGCTTGCATACATTCCGGATATAGACCTGCCCTATGCTATGGTCTATACTTCATATTCGGGAGCAGGCCCTGAAGAAGTCTTGGAGCTTGTAACAAAGCCCCTTGAGGAACAGCTTTCCACAATCACAGGCGTTGACACAATAACCTCTCAGTCATCTGAAGGCAGCTCAATGGTTCTTGTTGAGTTTGTATCGGGGACAGACCTGACGGAAGGCGTAAACGATATCAGAGACAAGCTTGAAAGAGTGAGCCTGCCCGATGACATTGACGATGACCCTACTATTATAAAAATGGATTTCGACAGCGAGTCCTTCAGTGTAGGCGTTACATCCGACACAATGACTCCGGCAACGCTTTATGATTATGTTGACGAAAACATAACCACATATTTCGAAAGAATTGAGGGCGTTGCTTCGGTAGACATCACCGGCGGTATTGAGACTGAAATTCAGGTTGTTTTAGACCCCGAAAAGGTAAGTCAGTTAGGCGTTTCTCTCTCGTCCATTTCTTCAACCCTTTCAGCGGAAAACCAAAATATATCCGTAGGAACAATCAAAAAAGGCTCACAGGAGATTACACTCCGAGTTGCCGGGCAGTTTGACGATTTGGAGGATATAAGAAATACATATATCCAAACCTCTGCCGGAAACGGTCTGCTTTTAAGAGAAATTGCAACATCAATAGAAGAGGTGGAGCTTGACCAGGAGACCATTTCCGTTATAAATGATGAAGAGGGTATTATTCTTGAGGTAACCCTTGCTTCAGACGGCAACATCGTAACAGTTTCAGACGATATTGTAAGCGTTATCGACCAGCTTAACGAGTCT
This sequence comes from Eubacterium sp., assembly GCA_020859645.1. Lineage (GTDB taxonomy): Bacteria > Bacillota > Clostridia > Lachnospirales > CAG-274 > JAJQCI01. The sequence continues at coordinate 2,650 of JAJBVU010000221.1, forward strand.
GAATCGAATCTTGATTTTACCTTGCTTACAACAACTTCCGATTATATCAAGCGTTCAATCAACAATGTAGTTGAGACGGCTTTCCAGGCTGCTATTCTTGCCGTAATCATTCTTCTTATTTTCCTTCAGGACTGGAAGAGTGCTCTTATTATAGGTGTTTCAATTCCTACTTCTATTATGGCGACCTTCGGCGGAATGTACGTTTTGGGAATAAATATGAACCTTGTTTCAATGAGCGGCGTTGTTATTGCAATAGGTATGCTTGTTGATAACTCCGTTGTTGTTTTGGAAAACATATATAACTGGCGGTCAAAGGGCTTTTCTGCAACGGAGTCTGCCTATAAAGGTACATCCGAGGTTGCTATGGCGGTATTCGCTTCAACCCTGACAACAGTGGCGGTTTTCGCTCCCTTCCTTTTCTGGAACGCCACAATGGGTCAGCTGCTTAACAACATAGCCTACACAGTAGTTATAGCTCTCTTTGCTTCCTATGTTGTTTCCGTTACATTCGTGCCTACTGCCTGTACACTTATTATGGCAAATGACGACAGACAGAGGAAAAAGCCCAAAAAGAGAACTGTATTTAATAAGATCGGCGATGCCGTAAACCATGGTCTTGAAAGACTTGACTATGTTTACAGCAGATTTTTGGGAAGGTGCTTAAAGCACAGAATTTTAACGGTAGTTGTTGTAATAGTTCTGTTCTTCCTGACACTTTCTACAGCAGGCACACTGGGTATGGATCTTATAGCAAGCTCCGATGAAGGTGCAGTTTCTATTACAGCGGAAGTTCCCGACAATTACGAATTTGACTACAGCTACGAAATACTTAAGGAAATCGATGAAGCGATCGGCGATATTCCCGAAGCGGAGTCAATCTATTCAACCATATCCTCAAGCTCGATTTTGTCCTCATCCGGTACTGTGGCAGTAAACATTAACCTTGTTTCTGCCGACGAAAGAGACAGAAGCGACGTTGATATTGCAGAGGACCTTGAACAGAAGCTTTCGGGCATTGTAGGCGCAGACATAACCGTTGAAGAAGGGTCAATGGCTATGAGCGCTTTGTCAGGCGACGGATTTTCACTTGACATAAAGGGCGACGATATCACAACCTTAAGAGAAATAAGCGACGATCTTGTGGAAAGACTTGAAGCTATAGACGGCGCAAAGAATATTGAAAGCACCCTTGAGGACACACAGTATCAGACCGATATAGTTGTTGACAGAGCAAAGGCGGCTTCTTACGGAATAAGCTCATCATCAATAGCCTCTGCTGTCAGTGCGGCAAACAAGGGCATTACGGGAACCACCTTAAAAACGAACGGTACCGAAACGGATATTAACGTAATGTATCCCGATGACAGGCTTGAATATATAAGAGACCTTAACTCCATTACCATAACAACGGGAACGGGAGCGGAAATTCCTCTTACAGAAGTAGCCGACATCGTGGAGACAGAGGTTCCCGACAAGATAAGAAGAGAAAATCAGGTTACATATGTAGAATTAAGCGGCGACATAGGCGATTTGGACACAAGCGCACAGCAGGCGGCTGTTCAGGCAGTTTTAGACGATTATGTTTTCCCCGACGGTTATACATATGAGTTTGCGGGCTTAAGCGAAAGAATGAATGAAACCTTCGGCGCACTTGTTGTAATTATTGTTGTAGCTATACTTTTGGTATTCATAGTTATGGCTTCGCAGTTTGAGTCTTTGAGCCAGCCTTTGATTATTATGTTCTCAATGCCTCTTGCAATTTCCGGCGGTCTGTTCGGGCTGTTCCTGACGAGAGTAAATATTACGGCTTTCGCCCTTATAGGCTTCCTTATGCTGGTAGGTATGGTTGTTAATAACGGTATCGTGCTTATTGACTACACAAACCAAAGACGTCTTGACTACGGTATGAGCTGTTACGATGCTCTTGTAGCCGCCGGACGTTCGAGACTTCGTCCTATACTTATGACAACTCTTACCACCGTTTTCGGTATGGTGCCTATGGCTTTGGCTCTGTCGGAAGGTATGGAAATGCAGCAGGCAATGGGTATTGTAATTATAGCAGGTCTTTCGATAGGTACTTTGGTTACTTTGATATTCATACCCACTGTATATTCCCTGTTCGACTCGGCTTCGAGATTTATAAGCCGTCATACAAGCAGATTTTCACCTTATGTTGATGCCGATGAAAACAAATATACAAAGGCGCTTAAGGCATATAAAGAAAATCAGGAACATTCACATCTTCATTGATATACAGATAAGTTTTCCCCTTTAGGAACACAGACCGGCGGCATACTGAAAACCGCCGTTCTGTGTTCCGTTTATCAAAGAATTCGGAGGTATTTATGGAGGACAAAACAAAAAGCACTTTATTAAAAATTGTAGTTTTCGCCTTGGAATTAATTTTAGGCATAATTTTGCTTATAAACCCGGTAGGGGTAACAAGAGCGATTATAATTTTCGCAGGAATAGTAAGTCTTATATATGCCCTTATAAATATAATCAACTATTTCAAGCTTGACCCTGTGACCGCTTCTCTTCGTCAGTGTATGTTTAAGGGCTTGGCGGCAGCTGTTTTCGGCGGCTTCTGCGTCTGCCGTTCACAGTGGTTTATAGCTACCTTCCCTGTTTTTACCATTATTTACGGCATAGGCATATTGATTTCGGGTCTTTTTAAGGTTCAGGCTATGGCGGATTTAATAAGACTTAAACAAAAATGGCGGCTTGTGTGCTTCAGCGCAGTAATTTCGATTTTATTCTCGGGTATTATTTTAGCTAATCCCTTCGCAAGCACAGCCGCTCTGTGGATGTTTGTAGGCATATCTCTTGTTGCGGCAGCGGTTATAGATATAATATCTTTAATTGCTGACGTAATTTGGGAAAGAAAAAATAAGTCTGAAGATAAGCAGTAAGCGATGTTTATAAGGCGGCAGCTGTATTAAGAGTATAAACAGGTTGATAAAATGTGTGAAAAAATTGATTTAAGGGTTAAAAAAACATATATAGCTTTATACAGGTCTTTTGAGAAGCTTTCTAAAACAAAGGATTTCGGCGATATAACGGTAAACGAAATCTGTGATAATGCGATGGTAAGCAAAGGAACCTTTTATAAGCATTTCACAGATAAATATGATTTTTTGTCCTTTTTGATAAAACATGTTTTTGAAGATTATATAAACAAAGCCTTCAAAAATGCAGTCTCCGATAATCTGTGTGAATACTATAAGAGCTTTTTTTTAAGCCTTATTGACATTCTTGAAGCAAACAAACACAGCTTTAAGCCTGCTGACAATTCTTTGGCAATGGGAATAGCCCTTTCACATATGGTCAGCGCCTATTATAAGCTTTCTGAACCTCTTCAAAAAGCCCTCAGTGAAAACGAAAGGTTAAACAGATTTACGGCTGAATACCTTTCCGTACTGCTTATTTTGATTATTTTTAATTTTGCAGGCGGAAAAAGCTATAATACCGATGAGATAAAGCTAAGCATATCTGTTCTGTTGGAAAAACTGTTTGGATGATACGGTTAGCGGGAGTTATACATATTAAATTTCACTCCTTAAAAATAACAGCCGGTTCTTGTTATAAAATTATATAATCCCCTTAGTGCAGTTTTGAAATGTTTTGTTATTTCAAGTGTCTGCTCTAAGGGGATTATGTTTTTTTCTTTTATTGTAATTATTTTGATAATATGGTATACTGTATTTGTATTATAATGTCTTAAAAGGAGGCGGGATTATGAATTATAAGCTTTTATCAAAAAACAGAATAGTTTCTTTATTGCTGACACTCAGTATAGCCGTAAGCGCTGTTTTCGCAAATGTAATAAGCGTAAGTGCTTGGGACGATCCTTATATGGCTGAAGCTGTTGATGCTGCACTGGAGTATGTTCATGAAAAACGTGACGGTATATGTACTATAGATGACAGCAGGACATACGGCGCCAAGGACGGAAATTATTATAATGTACATATTTTTTTCAAAGATTTATATTATGGTTATATAATTAATGTAGAAAAGGGAACCAATAAAATCCTTTCAAGTTTGGGAAATACAGATGATGAAAAAGAGGCTATTGAAGCGGCAGTAAATGCGGCATATGAAAAATACGGCGGAGAATTTGAAATTGTGGATAACAGCGCATATATATTTGAACAAAATGACAGCTGCTATATGATTATGCTTGGTTTGAATGACGCAATGTTTGTGCCGGTGTTTATTGCTCAAAAGGGCATAAACGAAGTGATTTACAGCTCAGGCTGTCAGGACTGCTGGGTCGGCATGCTTGACGACACCTATATGCCGAAGGTTACGCTTAAAGAGGTAAATAACGATGATTTAAGCGAGGTTATTTACGACTCGGCTTTTACAATTTTTGTAAACGGAGTAAAGCTTTCTTTAGAACAGGAGCCTATATATACTGAAAACAATCTGCTTGTACCTTTATATGAAATTGCCGGTGCTTTGGGAAAGACCGTAAAGTGGAGTGAAAAATATAAAGCGGCATTTATCGATAACACAGACAATGCTCTTATTATTCCCGTTGGTGAGACAAAATTTTACATAGGTGATGAATCTGCATATTCAAGCTGGCAAACAATTGAAACGGATGTGCCGGCTCAAATAGAAAACGGAAAAACTCTTGTTCCCCTGCGTCAGTTTTGCGAGGCTTTAGGGGCTGAAGTGGTTTTTGATTATGGGGAACAAGCTGTTTATATCACATATAACAATAATGCATGGGGAAGTATGAGCAATGATTTATATGATGCGGTAAATTTAAATTATTACATAGGGCGTTATGAAGAAAATCCCTTTAAAACATATACCGATAATATAATAGAACCATTCTATGAAAGCAGAATCGCTGTTATTGACGCTGTTGCAATGGGTATAAGCAAGCCTTGGGAAGTAATAAACGACTTAATTTCAAAAATTCACGGAGATACAAATGCATCAGGCATTATTCAGCAGACAATGTATGATGTTATATCGGAAATAGATTATACCTCGTCTGAAGTTATGGATTCATCTATTTACAGCGACATAGTGGCAATTGAAAAAGCGGATTTAAAGATTTTTAATGAGGTAAACGGAATTGACGAAGATTTTCTTGAAGCGCACCCCGATTTAAAACTGCTTGACGACAGAATTGACAAATGGTCAACCGGTCTTGACTGGTTTTTATTTACAACAGAGGAGCTTGCATATATATTAAGCGACTACTCTGTTAATATAGCTTATTTGGATGTTTTTGAAAAAGCCTTGGCGGTTGACGGTGAAATTGATTATAACACACAGGAAGCAATAGACGATCTTAGAGATCAATATACAAACAAATTTTTGGAAACTCTTACGGATTTGCAGGATAAGATTGCAGACGAGGCTGTTTCAGCTGTTTTGAAATTAGCCACCGGCGGCATATATTCTGTGGGGAAAACTGTATGGAAAAGTGTATTCGCCGCAACGGGAGTTACAACAAAAGGCACTGCGCTTAAAACATTTTACGGCATATATACCTATAATGCAGAGCTTGACAGAGCCTTTGACACTGTTATGAAAAATGCCGCAGACGATGCTGATTTAAGCTATATAAAAGCCTTTTTCCAAATTCAAAAATCTACAAAAAAGACTGCGGTAAACAGTATTGTGGAAACAGCTCATTTTTGGGATATAGACGAAAGAGAAAGCGCCAAACAATTTGTTGAAGAAATAAATAACATAAACTATTATGTTTGGGATAAACCGGATGATACTTCCGACGGTGTGAGCAGAGGCGGCGGAGGCAGCGGCGGAAACAGGTAAGAACGTTATATTTGAATTATTTGAGTTTACCACCTTTTTCCAAAATGCGGAAATCTTAATTCAGATGAGAGCTTTTTTATAACGGGGTATTGCAGTTTTTTATATTTATGATAGAATAATTACAGGAAAAATTTTAAGGAGAGATTGATATGGAAAACAGCGAAAGAAAAAACGAGGGGCTTTCACTTTTGGGCAGTAAGGTTCAAAAATATCCCGATGACTATGCCCCGGAGGTTTTGGAAACCTTTATAAACAAGCATCAGGACAGAGACTATTTCGTAAAGTTTAACTGTCCCGAATTTACAAGTCTCTGCCCCATAACGGGTCAGCCGGACTTTGCTACGATTTATATATCCTATGTTCCCGACGTTAAAATGGTCGAGAGCAAGTCTCTTAAGCTTTATTTGTTCAGCTTCAGAAACCACGGCGGTTTTCACGAGGACTGCGTAAACACAATTATGAATGACCTTATAAAGCTTATGGAGCCTAAATATATTGAGGTATGGGGAAAGTTTACCCCCAGAGGGGGCATTTCAATCGACCCCTACTGCAATTACGGAAGGGCAGGCACAAGGTGGGAGAAAGCCGCCGAAAACAGGCTATTAAACCACGATTTATACCCGGAAAAGGTTGACAACAGATAAGGGCTTTGTCATAAGCGAAAGGGAGAAAAACAAAATGAAATATGTCCGGAAACTGGAAATAATGTATGACTATGGTGAAGATGAGGAATTTGAGGATTCCTGCTTTTTGGGTTATTATTCTTCAGAAGAAAAGGCAAGACAAATGATAGGCTATTTCAGAAATAAGGCGGATTACAGCAAATACAGCGAAGATTGTTTTGTGATCGATAAAATCGAAATTGACAGAAAACGGTGGTCAGAGGGTTTTATATCCTATGATGATATGTAAAAAAGTTCTAATAGGAAAGGGGTATCGCTATGGAATATCTTTATGATTTATGTCATTCATATAAATACGGTGCGGAGGAAAAGTATACAAACGAAAAGTCGCTGGGAGTTTTTTCTTCAAGAGAAAAGGCTGAGGCAGCCATAGACCACTATATAAAACAGCCCGGTTTTTGTGACTATGACATAAGCTGTTTTAAAATTACAGAATGTAAAATTGACGAGCCTTATTTAGGTAAAATAATTACAACAAGATATTAAGAAATACTTTCGGAAAAGGAGGGACGTAAAAATGGCTTATATTATAAAAAAGGACGGAACCCTTGAACAATTTGACAGACAGAAAATTATTACTGCCGTAAGCAAGTCGGCGGACAGGGTAATGTATAAATTTAAGGCATATGAGCTTGAAGCCATATGTTCCTTTGTGGAGGATAAAATTCAGGCAAATCTCCTTGAAGAAATTCCTATTCAGACAATGCACTATTTGGTTGAAAGCGCATTGGAGGAGATTGAACCCAGAGTTGCAAAAAGCTATAAGGACTATCGAAACTATAAAAAAGACTTTGTTCATATGCTTGACAAGGTTTACAGAAAAGCCCAGTCGGTTATGTATATAGGCGATAAGGAAAACTCCAACACCGACTCAGCCCTTGTAGCCACAAAGCGAAGCCTTATTTACAACCACTTAAACAAGGAGCTTTACAAAAAATTCTTTTTGACCACAGAGGAGCTTCAGGCAATAAAGGACGGCTATATTTATATTCACGATATGTCAAGCAGACGTGACACAATGAACTGTTGTCTTTTTAATATGACAGAGGTTTTAAGCGGCGGCTTCGAAATGGGCAATTTGTGGTATAACGAGCCTAAAACCCTTGACGTGGCCTTTGACGTTATAGGCGACGTTGTGCTTTCGACGGCTTCTCAGCAGTACGGCGGCTTTACCGTTCCCGAAATAGATAAAATTTTAGAGCCCTATGCCCAAAAGTCTTATAATCTGCACAAACAGAGGCTTATTGACTTTTACAGACAGGTCAAGGGCGAGCCCGATGAAAAGGATATGGAAATAATCGAAAAGGAAGCCTATAAGAAGCTTAAAAGAGAGTGTGAACAGGGCTTTCAAGGACTTGAATATAAGCTTAACTCTGTGGGTTCAAGCCGGGGAGACTATCCCTTTATTACAATAACACTGGGATTAGGCACAAAGCCCTTTGAAAAAATGGCGGCTAAGACTGCCCTTGAGGTTCATATGAAGGGTCAGGGAAAGCCCGGCAACAGGAAGCCCGTTCTTTTCCCTAAAATTGTGTTTTTATATGATGAAAAGCTTCACGGAAAGGGCGGAGAGCTTGAGGACGTTTTTGACGTAGGGGTTGAATGCTCAATGAAAACAATGTACCCCGACTGGCTTTCACTTTCCGGCGACTCCTACGTTGCGGAAGCCTATCAAAAATACGGCGTTGTAATAAGCCCTATGGGCTGCAGAGCCTTCCTGTCACTTTGGTTTGAAAGAGGGGGAAGAAAGCCTGCGGACGAAAATGACAAGCCTGTTGTAGTGGGCAGATTTAACTTAGGGGCAATTTCTCTTCATCTGCCTATGATTTACGCAAAGGCTCAGAAGGAAAGCAAGGACTTCTATACTGTTCTCGACCACTACCTTGAAATGATAAGAAACCTTCACAAAAAGACTATTGAATATGTGGGAGAAATGAAGGCTTCAACAAATCCCGTTGCCTACTGCGAGGGCGGATTTTACGGCGGTCATCTTAAGCCCACAGACAAAATTAAGTCTATTCTTAAGCCCTGTACTATCTCATTTGGCATAACTGCCCTTAATGAGCTTCAGCAGCTTTACAACAGAAAGTCGCTGGTTCAAGACGGAGCCTTTGCCCTTGAGGTTATGGAATACATAAACAAAAAGGTGGACGGGTTTAAAGAAGAGGACGATATAAACTACGCAATTTACGGAACGCCGGCTGAAAGTCTCTGCGGCTTGCAGGTGGAGCAGTTCAGAAAGCTTTACGGAATTATTCCCAATGTTTCCGACAGACCCTACGTCAGCAATTCCTTCCACTGCCACGTCACAGAGGATATTACCCCTATCGAAAAGCAGGATTTGGAAAAAAGATTTTGGAATCTTTGCAACGGCGGCAAAATTCAGTATGTCAAATATCCCATAAATTACAACAAAGAGGCTGTTGTGACACTTATAAGGCGTGCTATGAAAATGGGCTTTTACGAGGGGGTAAATCTGTCTCTTGCCTACTGCGATGACTGCGGTCATCAGGAGCTTGAAATGGATGTCTGCCCAAAATGCGGAAGCAGAAATTTAACCAAAATCGACAGAATGAACGGCTATTTAAGCTATTCGAGAGTTCACGGCGACACAAGGCTAAACTCCGCTAAAATGGCTGAAATAGCCGAAAGAAAGAGTATGTAGCTATGAGGTATCATAATATTACACACGACGATATGAAAAACGGCAGCGGCTTAAGGGTGGTTTTGTGGGTGTCGGGCTGTTCCCACCGCTGTGTCGGCTGTCATAATCAAATTACGTGGGACGAAAAAAGCGGACTTGTTTTTGACGAAGAAGCCAAAGCCGAAATTTTCTCACAGCTTGAAAAGGACTATATTTTCGGCTTAACCCTAAGCGGCGGCGACCCTCTGTTTTTTAACAACAGACAGGACGTAACAGAGCTTTTAAAAGAAGTCAAGGAAAAGTTTCCCGAAAAAAACGTATGGCTTTATACAGGGTATTTGTGGGAAGAAATTAAGGATTTGAGCCTTATTCCCTTTGTGGATATTTTGGTTGACGGAAGGTTTATAAGTGAGCTTAAGGACAACAACCTTAAATGGAGAGGCTCTTCAAACCAAAGGGTTATTGATGTTAAAAAAAGCCTTGAAAAAGGGACGGCGGTTCTTTATTGCGATTAGAGTTTAGGAGGATTTATGGAAATATATTTTGCGAAAATGAGAGACGGGGCGAAAATTCCCGATAAAAAAATATGGGACGCAGGGCTTGATATTTACCCCTGTTTTGATGAGGATTATCTGCTTATTCAGCCGGGGGAGACGGTTCTTGTGCCTACGGGAATTTGCTCAGCTATACCCGAAAATTATTATATTCAGGTGGAGGAAAGAGGCTCAAGCGGAAGCAAGGGCATAAAATATTCCGCCGGAGTTATAGATTCAAGCTATAGGGGCGAATGGTTTTTGGCGACTACAAACACAAACAAAAAGCCCCTTATTATTTCAAAGCTTAAGCTTGAAGAGCTTCAGCCCTCGGTTAAGAAGCTTATAGAAAAATGCTTTGTGGTGTATCCCTATGAAAAGGCGCTTTTTCAGGGGGTTATTCACTGTGTTCACAATGAGCTTGAAAGAAAGGAAATTTCTCTTGAAGAGCTTTTGAAGATACCCTCGGAAAGAGGAGAGGGCAGACTGGGCAGCAGCGGAAAGTAACCCCAAAAATGCGCATAATCTTTGACAATCACTGCGGTTCAAATCAACTAAAAACAGAAAGCCCAATAACCTTAAAGGTTTTGGCTTTCTGTTTTTTTGGCTATATTTTTTGCGGATTTCCTGAGCTTTAGGTCGCTTGAAAGCAAAACCCCGAAGGCGCCGCAAAGTAAAATTGCCGCCCAAAAAATGGCTTTTCCCTGAAGCTTAAATATAAGCAGAGAGCCTGTCAAAGCCCCTGTAAAGAAGAAAATAATTGCGGAAATATAATAAAGTGCGGTGTTAAAGCTTTTTCTGCTTTTATTGCTTATTGCGGCAACAAGATTTTTCGAAGCCTGTCTCAGATTGTTGGTGCAGAAGGTAGTGGAAAGAGGCACGCCTTGAAGCTTTGTAAAGCTGTTATACTGAATTGCGCATACAAAGGTTACGGGTACCGTAAAAAAGGGATCGGGAAGCCCTGCAGGCAAAACCCCAAGCACAACCATAACAACGATTTCAACAAATATAAAAACAGTGTGCCAGTGAATACCCAGCTTTCTGACTGAAGCCGGCAGCTTTTCCGACACTGCTACTCCTGCCGCATAGGCAGCTAAGGGTATCAAGTAATAAAGACCGCTTTTCACCGCACCCTGGGCAAAGGCTATTGCCATTAAAGCGAAGTTGCCCGTTGCGGCGTTGCAGAAAACCTTTCCGTGAAGAATATATGTAAAAGCCTCCATAAAACCGCCGCAGTAAGCCAAAATCCAGCATACGGGGCGGCTTTGATAAACAGGAAGAAGTTCCTTTTTCGTTTCAGACATTTTCTTTAAGGCGTGCCGAGTAGATTTCGTCTGCCCGGGGCTCGCCTAAAACCTCCCTTTTGTTATTAATTATAACTGTTTTTTCGCCTTCCGTTATTTTCCCTATAACTGCGGCGTTTATGCCCTCTTTTTTAAGGGCATTGACAAGCTTTTCGCCGTTGTCGATACAAATTAAAAGACTGCCGCTTGAAATAAGCCTTAAGGGGTTAACACCGAAAAGTGAGCAGATTTCTTTCGTTTCCTCCAAAATCGGAATTTTGTCAGCATAGACCGTTATACCGGTATTTGAGCTGTCTGCTGCTTCAAAGCACGCACCCAAAACGCCCCCCTCTGTTATGTCATGCATAGAGCTTGCTCCAAGCTCAGCGGCTTTAAGGGCTTCATTCCTAATTGAAAGACTTAAGGAAAGAGCCTTTGCCTTCTCGATTACTTCTGTCGGCAGTATGCCTTTAAGCTTTTCCTCGTTATCGGCTGCAAGAATTGCCGTTCCCTCAAGGGCGGCATATTTCGTCATAACAACGTCCTGACCAACAGCGGCTCCCCCTGTTTTAACGAATTTTCTGTTAATTGTTTTCCCCACAACGGCGGCGGAAACTACAGGGCGGTTCACTGCATCGGTTATCTCAGTATGTCCCCCCAAAACCTCAAGCCCGGCTTTTTTTGTTTCATTGAAAATATCGGTGCTTAGTCTGTCAAGCTCTTCCTCTGAAAAATCCGGGGGCAAAAGAAGAGTTATCATAAGCCCGAAGGGAACGCATCCGCAGGAGTAAATGTCATTTGCGTTTACATTTACAAGAAGCCTGCCGATATTTTCGCAGGCTCCCGTAATAGGGTCGGCGGAAATAACAAGCATTTCGGACCCCGGATCTATAACGGCGCAGTCCTCGCCGACACCGGGTCTTAAAACAACTTCTTTTCTGCCGACTTGTGCATTTTTTGATTTTTCAAAAATATATTTATCAAGCAGCTCCGAGGGGAGTTTTCCTACCTTCATAGTTTACACCTTACTTTGTGTTATATGTGCTTTTATTGATTTTTACCGTTTCAATAAGCTCGCCGTTTTCATATACATTTTTATAAAGCTCATATGTAACGGTGGAATCGGTTTCCCCTGTTTTTTTGTTATAAAATTCAAGGGTTCTGCCGCTGTCGTGAACCTCATAGCCTTCAATTGTCACATTCACTGCATTGTTTTCAAGTGAAGCCTTTATAACAACGGGGTAGTCCGTGTTGTTTGTTATTTTAAGGTCTTTAACGTCTCCTGCAAGAGTTGCGTCATAGGCATAGTCCATATAGCCTACCTTTTTTGAGTGGTTATAGCGCTCCGTAATTTCAAGCTCAGCCATAAGCGCCGCATTGTAAAGAGCCGACGAAACCTGGCACACTCCTCCGCCGATATCCTCTACAAGCTCACCGTTTACATAGGCTCCGGCGTACTTATAGCCGCTTTCTTCCGTATAGGGCGAAAAGGCTTCGTTTGTGGAAAAGGTCTCTCCCGGCATAATAACGGTGTTGTTAAGCTTGCCTGCCGCTACGGAAAGATTTGTTATTCTGTCATCGTTGCCTGTGCCGTAGGTGCTTTGGTATGTGCCTATTACAGATGAGGTAAACTGAAAGTCCTCCTCTGTATATTCCGGCAAAACAGTGTCAACGGGTATGTTAACCTCGGCGTCTCTCTTTAAGGGCAGAAGCTCGTTAGCCATTTCAACGGTTCTGTCTCTGTCAACCTTTCTGCCGGAAGAAGCCTTTGTTATAATAAACTCTCCGTTTTCATATTTATATTCCGAGTTTACGGCTTCAATATCTATATCGGCGCAGATAATATCCACACATTCCTCAACCTTTGTGCCGTCATAAACCCATTCGGCAGTTAAATATTTGCCTCTGTCCTTATTTTCCATAACCTCGGCGTAGCGCTGTTTAATATCCGCATTTTCTCTGCCGAAGTTATAGGCTTCCTCTATGGCTTGGTCAAAGTCATAGCTTACGCCCAGCTCTTCAAATGTAAATTCCTTTGAATATGCGGCAGGGGCATATTTAAAATCTATTGTTCTGCCGGAAAGTATTGTGGAAACCTGTGAAATCAGCGTTTCCTTAGCCTGTTCCTTTGTTAAGCCGCCTATGTTAATATCATTTATGTATACGTTTGAATAAATTGTGTCAACGTCCAAAACAGCTGTTATTTCCGCTTCTTCCCTTTGCTTTGCAAGGTTTGCCGCAAAGTTTTCACGCATGGTAATAAACACAGCAATCATGCCTATTAAAATAATAAAGGCAATTGTGCAGATTATAATTGTGCCTCTCCGCTTTTTTTGTATGTTAATTGTATGAGCGGAGACCTGCTCACTTTCGTTTTTAATATTTTCTTCCAAGCCTGTCATAAACCTTTACCTCTCCCGTTCCTGTCTTTTCTTCAATGTCAGCCTGCTCCTGCAAAGCCCGCAATAAACGGAGCAACAACGCTTAACACCATAACAACAATAACTATTACGGCAATTATTCTTGCAAAATTCTGTCTTTGTTTTGAATTCATTCTTCTCAAAATTAAAGCCCCCTTAATA
>JAJBVU010000138.1 GCA_020859645.1 Eubacterium sp.
CCTTGAAAAAAATATGCTGTTGAATTATAATAAAAACAATAACTAAGAAATTTTGATATTTAAAAATTAAGGGGGAATGACTATGAACACAACGCCCAACGCCGACAGGCTTCACATAGGTATTTTCGGCTGCCGAAATTCGGGAAAGTCGGCTCTTATAAACGCACTGACCTCACAGGATTTGGCTATTGTTTCAAGCTTTCCGGGGACAACCGCCGACCCTGTTTCAAAGGCTATGGAGATTTTGCCCATAGGTCCTGTTGTAATAACCGACACCGCAGGCTATGACGATGTAGGGGAGTTAGGCTCGCTTCGTACGAAAAAGACATATCAAAGCCTTGAAAAAACTCATTTGGCAATTTTGGCAACAGACGCCTCAGAAGGCTTTAAACCACAGGACAAAGAGTTTATTTTAAGGCTTAAAGAGCAAAAAATGCCCTTAATAGGCGTTATAAACAAAACCGATTTAAACCCCGATCCGGACACATCTCTTTTTAAGGAGCAGGGCATAGATTTTGTTTTAACAAGTGCCTTAAACAAAACAGGCATTGACGAGCTTAAAAGCCTTATTATAAAGCACTCAAAGTCCGTAAAGGAAGAAAAGTCAATAGTTGAGGGCTTGGTTTCGGGGGGAGACACGGCGGTTTTGGTTACGCCGATCGATTCCTCGGCACCGAAGGGAAGGCTTATTTTGCCCCAGCAGCAGACCATAAGGGCAATTTTGGACAAGGACGCCATTGCCGTAACGGTTAAGGAAACGGAGCTTGAAGCCGCCCTGAAAGCCCTGAAAGAACCGCCTGCCGTTGTTATAACCGATTCACAGGCGTTTAAAATTGTTTCGGAAATAACCCCCGAAAGCATTCCTTTGACTTCCTTTTCAATTCTTTTCGCAAGATACAAAGGGGAGCTTAAACCCTTTTTAAAGGGGCTTGAAGCCTTAAAAACCCTTAAGCCCGAGGACACTGTTTTAATAAGTGAGGGCTGTACTCACCACAGACAGTGCAATGACATAGGCACAGTGAAAATTCCCAAGCTTTTAAATAATGCTTTTGGCTTTACCCCTAAGCTTGCCTTTACAAGCGGCGGGGAATTTCCCGAGGATTTGTCGGAATATGCCCTTGTTATACACTGCGGCGGCTGTATGCTTAACTCGGCGGAGGTTAAATCACGTATTAAAAGGGCTGAAGACAGCAGCTGCCCCATTACCAACTACGGAATGTTTATAGCCCATTGTACGGGAATACTCGAAAGAGCCTTAAAGCCTTTAGGAGTATTTTGACAGACAAAGCAAAAAAGCGAGGTTATGTTATGAGGGAAGAACCTATGTACAAATGTCCGGTATGTAATTATAAAGGCTTATACGAACCGGCATACAGCAGTGATAAATTAGGCTATAGTTCAAATGATATATGCCCTTGCTGCGGTTTTCAGTTCGGCTTGGATGACTTTGATTTTGACAGCGGAGATTGGTATAATCCGAGAGAAAAAGCCTTTGAAATATGGAGAAAAAAATGGATCGAAGAAGGCGCTGAGTTTCACAGCCGCCATGAACGCCCAAAAGATTGGGATGTTAAAGAACAGCTTAAAGATATAAATATTTATTTTGAAACTTAACATTGTTTTTACCCAATCAGTTTGATTTTACTATTGAATAAAATGTATAATTCTGCTATAATCATTTTATCTAAAACTTTTAGGAGGTAAAAAACAATGCCGAAAGTATCAATCCTTATGGGCAGCGACTCAGACCTGCCTATTATGGCTGAATGTGCAAAAATTTTGGAAGAATTTGAAATCGATTATGAGCTGACGCTTGTTTCCGCTCACAGAACCCCCGACAGAATGTTTGAATATGCCAAAACAGCAGCGTCAAGGGGCATAAAGGTTATAATTGCCGGAGCAGGGGGAGCTGCCCACGTTGCCGGAGTAACCGCCGCTTTAACCCCTCTGCCTGTTATAGGTGTTCCCATAATGACAGCGGCTATGGGCGGTCTTGACTCGCTCTATTCAACAGTGCAGATGCCCAGCGGAATACCCGTTGCCACAGTGGCTATAAACGGTGCAAAAAATGCCGGAATATTAGCGGCAAAAATTCTTGCGGTTTCAGACCCCGAGCTTACCGAAAAGCTTGTTGCTTATCAGGAAAGCCTTAACAAAAGCGTTAAGAAAAAAGCCGAAAGACTTGAAGGCATAGGCTTCAGGGAATATTTAAGCAATGCGGAGTAAGAAAAGCTGTTCCCTGTTTCTTTTTCATATCAGTCACAAAAACGGAGGTTAAAAAATGGATTATAACAAAATAATAGGCGCAAACATTCGCTATGAACGCCGCCTGAGAAATTTAACAATAGAAGAGCTTTCTGAGGTTTTGGGCATAGCCCCCGGTTTTTTGGGACTTATAGAAAGAGGTCAAAGAGGTACGTCACTTAAAAACCTCACCAGAATAGCTGACTTTTTTTCAATAACAATGGACACACTTATTACAAGAACCTTTGACACTTTGGGTCAGGACGACGGAAAGTCTCCTTTGGAGCTTAAGCGTCTTGCGGCAAGGAGCCTTGTAGACTCTTTAAACGAATATGAGCTTGAATATTTTATAACCTGTCTTAAGTCATTTGTTAAGCTTAAAAGCGTTGCAAATGAATATGATTTTTAATATGCCCCAATAAAGCTCCGCTTTGAAAATTCCGAACTTTTGCCGTCGGAAAAATCAGTATGTGCAGCTGAGGGTATACCAAAAACACCGTTTAGGTTTGATATTTTTATATATCAGTCTTAAACGGTGTTTTTATAATGTATTATATATTATTCTCTGGCTATGCGAAAGACCATTGAACCCTCATACTCATATGGACCGTAAGCCGTAAAGAAAACTCTGCCCTTAACAGGGGAATAAAGGGGCTGTAAAACACTGCCCTCATAGGGGTCTAAAATATAGCCCAAAAGGTTGCCGCTTTCCACCTCGGCATTTACGTGAAGGCTTTTGTGAAGAACTCCCGAAACGGCGGTTCTTACCGATACAATGTCTCTTGAGCGCACAAGGCGGCTTTCCTCCCCTTCAACAAGAGGTCTTTCTGCCTCCTTAATTATGCCTTGTTTCTTCATAAATCTTAAGACTGTTTCGGCAGCCATAAGCCCGGCTTCCTCGTTTATTCTGGCTGTCGCTCCGAAATAAAGGGAAAAAGCGTGTGTTTCCCAAATCTGCCAGTTATAGTTAAGGGTTGTGGTATCATAGGGCTTTGAGTTTCTGACATAAACATAGGGAAGCCCGAAATCCTGAGCCATTTCCGTGTCCTCATAGCCTGTGTGCATCATTCTCACATGGGGAATAAATCTGCCCGGTCTGTAATGGCTTGTAAAATGTATTCCGTATTTAAAGTCCTTAACGTATTCAAAAACGGAGTAGGCTATTCTCTGGGTTGTTTCCCCTAAGTTATAGCCGGGAAACATTCTGTTTATGTCGGTGTTGTCCATAGCCCAAAAGCGTTTTTCTATGTTCATTGAAAAGTTGTTGACAGTGGGTATAACAACTATTTCCTTCCCCTCGGAAATAAGCCCTTTTTCCTCGATTATTTTAAGCCTTGCTATAATCTGCGAGCAGTTATACATCTGCTGGGCTTCGTTTCCTCTTGTTGCTCCCACAATAGCCATTGTTTTTTCGGGGTTTTCCCCTCCGCCGCTAAAACGGTAGGCGGTTATTCTCATATTGTCTCTGTAGGGGGAGCTTAACTCAAAAATTATTTCTTTTTTCATTTTTTCGACCCTCCCAACATTCTGGCAATAAGAGAGCCTTCATAAACAACGGGATATTCTCTTACTGTAAAAAGCAGTCCGTCGCAGGGCGCAAGAACCTCGTCTATAACCTCTCCTGTCAAGGGTTTAACTATTCTGCCTATAACGTCATTTTTCTTAAGATAAGAAGCGTGCTCTGCGCTTTGAATAAAAACTCCGGAACAGGAGGCATTCAGAAAGGCGATTTCTCTGCCCTCTGATGTTATGGAGCAGTGGCGTTTCCCCTCGAAAACGTCCTCACCGAGCCAAATGCCCATATCCTTCATTATGTTAAAAATTCCGTCTGTCAGCTGAACGCAGTATTCCTTTGTTATACGCATACCAACCCCTGCTTCAATAACAACACAGGGTATGTTTTTGATGTTCAGCGAATAACACAGTGTGGACTCCAAAACTGTAGCGTTGGGATGAACCCAAAGAAAGTCAAGGTTAAGCTTTTCGGCTATAGGCAGAAGGGCATCACCCATATTTTCATTTATTCTTGCCTGAGGCATTTCCCTTAAGAAAATATTTGAAGCATGAATGTCGAGGACAAGGTCTGAGCCGTTAAGGCTTTCTATAATATCCCCTGCCATAATATCCACCATTGTGCCGTGGCTGTCTCCGGGGAAAACCCTGTTCATATCAAGGTCAAAGCCGGGAATACCCCTTTGAATTGAGTCAATGCCCAAGGGGTTCGCCGCCGGATAAATATCCACAATTCCGTTTAAAAGCTCCGGGTGCTTCTTAATTCTTTCCCCCACCATAAAAGCCACATACTGACCCTCAAGCTCATCGCCGTGAGTTCCCGTAACTACTGAAAGTCTTTTAAGCCTTGCCGCCTTGTCTCCCCCTATATAGCGGCATCTTTTAATTTCAAGCGTTTCGTCAACAGGCAGAGCCACCGAAGAAACAACCTCCACCCTTTGTCTCATAAAATTTCACTCACCTTTACGGAAATATTTGTTTCCTGATTTACAAAGCCCATATTTGAAGCAAAACAGCCCCTTTCAACACTGCAGTCGGAGGCGTCTCTGCCGTGCCCCAGCTTTATATAGCCGTAGTCTGTGGTTTTGCGGTTTGTGGGGTCAACGCCGTACCACGCTCCGTCTTTGTAATATTCAACCCATGCGTGGGTTTCGCCGTCGCCCTCAATAAAGCCTGCGGCATATCTTGCCGGAATACCTGCTTTTCTCAGAAGAGCCGCCGTAATTTGGGCGTAATCCTGACATACGCCTTTTTTAAGGGCAAAGGCTTCCTCCGCCGTTGTTTCTGCGTCGGTAACTCCCTTTTCATAGGTCATATAGTCAGCTACGGCTTCGGAAACAGCCCACGGAATGTCCGCTGTGTCCTCAAGCTTAAGCCCTTCCAAAAAGCTTTCCATTTCGGGGCTGAGCTTTGTTTTTGGGCTGGGGTAAAGGTAAATTGTGTCTAAATATTCTAAAATTTTATATCTGCCTAAGCACGCCTTTCCCTTAACAGAAAAGGAAAATGCCGAATGCTCATGGGGAAGAGTTGCGCTTACTGTAATATTCCCGAAGGAATCCTCTCCGTAGGAATAGCGGCACGAGGGCAGAATAGTCAGCTTTTCATCAAAAATTCTCTGACAGCCGTTGTTTTTGGGCATACACTTTAAAATAAAGTTATGGTTTATAATAGGCTTGTCAAACAAAAACTCCGTTGTAAATTCAAATTCATAGGTTTTCATAACTCACTCTCCTTAAAATATCATCAGCTTTCAAAGAGCCTTCCCACACAGGCGGCAATTTTCTCTGTGTCGGGCAGACTGTCATAGCAAAACAAGCTTTCAAGTTCGGTGCATCGTTTTTCGGTATCCAAATGTGCCACATATCTGCCGAGACGTCTCTGACAGCCTGCGATTTTATACATCTCTCTGTCAAAGCGGCAGAAAAGGTCAAGCCTTTCCATATATTTTCCGGCTTTAATGGTGTCTCTTATATCGTCCTCGATTATATAATCGTCAACAGCTCCCCAAAAGCTCATAAGATTGTCTACAACGCTCTGAAGGTCGTAAATTCTGCATTTGTCTTTGAAAAGTCTCGTTACATTATTATATGCAAGCTGAATATAAGCCACAGACTCTGTGTCAATCTGACCTCTTAAGATAATGGAATTATCATAGGCTCTTGAAAGAGAAGAAGCTATGCTTGCAGGGCAGTCCTTATCCGCAATAAGCTCCTTTAAGAAAGCGTCCTTATTCTGAGCCTTAATCTCTATGCCCAAATTTTCGCAGAAGCCCTTATAGGCATTTTCGTCATCATCAACCATTTTATCATAATATTCAGTTAATATGTGGGCAAGCTTATATGCCCTTTCAGTATATCTTCCCAGCCAGTAAAGGCTGTTTGCTTTGCTTATCGATACATTATCCATGTGTCTTTAAAGCCTCCTCCCTGAGATGAATTAACAACAAATGAGTCGGGGTTGCGTGAAAATCTCGTAAGACCGCTCTTCCATACCTTAATATCCTTGCCCTGAACCACAAAGGCTCTTAAATCCGCCTTACGGGGAACGGTTTTTGTTCCGTCGTCGTCAAGAACCTGAAGATCCAAAAACTCGATTATTTCCTGGGCAATAAAACGTCTTGGATTATCGTTTATTATGTCCTTAAGCTCCGCAAGCTTTTCCTTTGTTAAGTCCCTGCCGAAAATAACACCGTAGCCTCCGGCTTCGCTTACGTCCTTAATAACCAGCTTTTCTATATTCTCCATTATGTAGTTCATATCCTTTTCATAATAAGGAACATATGTAGGCGCATTTTTCAAAATAGGCTCTTCGCCCAAATAATATTTTATCATAGAAGGCACGAAATAGTAAATACCTTTATCGTCTGCGGCGCCGTTTCCCGGTGCGTTTATGATTGCCACGTTGCCCTTACGGTAAGCCTCCATAATGTGGGGAACACCTATAACGGAATTTTGAACAAACACCATGGGGTCCATATAATCGTCTGAAAGCCTTCTGTAGACAGCCCCTACTCTCTGGTGGCGTGAATTAAAGGTTTTGAGATAAACCACATCGTCCACAACCTCCAAATCCTCCGGAAAGGCAAGGACAGCCCCTGTCTGCTCCGCAAGGTATGAATGCTCAAAGAATGCGGAATTATATCTGCCGGGGGTCAAAACTACCGAAATACCTCCGCAGTTTACGTCCTCAAACATTTTCGACAGCAGATTGGCATAATTTCTGTTATCCACAATTCGATTTTGTTCGAATGTCTCCGGGCTTACTCTTCTGGTAATTTCTCTTGCTATCATAGGATATGACGCACCGGAAGGCACTCTTAAATTATCCTCCAAAATATACCAGTCATCGGGGGCTTCAACCAAATCTATACCCGAAATATGGTTATAAATATTCAAGGGCGGTTTAATTCCTCTGCACTGCGGCAAAAACCCCGGGGCGTTATAAACAAACTCCTCGGGGACAACCTTGTCTCTCAATATGTAGCCCTTTTCGGAGTAAATATCCGCCAGGAACAAATTTAAAGCGTAGGCTCTTTGAACAAGCCCTTTTTCAAGCTTTTCGAAGGCTTCAGCCTCGATTACACGAGGTATTGCGTCAAAAGGGAAAAGCTGTTCCGTAAACTTTCCGTTTTTATAAAGACTGAACTTAACCCCGTAACGGTCTAAGGTTTCGTTCACCCGTTCTCTTTCCTCTCTGATTAGCTCCATTTAATTCCCTCCTTAACATAAAAAAGGACGTATACCCAAACAGGTGTACGTCCTTATACAAGCTTCTCAAAAAAATATCTGTTTCTATTGTATCACATAATTCGAATATGTCAATAGGAAAATCGTTATGAAAACTTGCACAATTTCAAATCATTTTCTTGACTTTATTTTGACAATAGTGTATAATACATATAACTTGTATTCAATGTTTGGAAATTGTTTTATAACCTTTTATAAAGAGAAGCTTATATATTTTTTCATTGTCTGAGGAAATGATTATTTCCCGACGGCGCATACCAAAAATTGAATATCTCAGCTTAAACGGGTGCCATCATAAACGGCACCCGTTTCATTGTCTGAAAAACTCCCTCTTAAACCTCGTCACTTTTGGATTACGGCTGTCGGCAAAGCCGTCTGAGAAGAGTGTTCCCTTTTCTTATAAGACAAGCAAACATGTAAAAACTTTTTAAATAATTTACGGTTTACAAACAGGTCTTAAAATAGTATAATTATGGTAACAGAAGAAAATCAAAATATAATATACAAAAGGACGGTGCAATTATGATAATTACGGTTACACTTAATCCCGCAATCGACAAGACGGCTGTTGTTGACAGCTTTAACGTGGGCAAAATCAACAGAATTTACAATATCGTTCACGACTCAGGCGGAAAGGGCATAAACGTTTCAAAAACGATTTTATCATTAGGGGGAAACTCCATTGCCACAGGCTATATCGGCGGCTATTTCGGAATGATGCTTGAAAGAGACTTGGTTGATAACGGCATACCCGTTGCCTTTGTTCATATAGACGCCGAAACCCGTACAAACACAAAGATTTTGAGCCTGACAGGGGGCGAAACTGAGCTTAACGAGCCGGGTCCCCATATTACGGAATTCGAAAAAAACAGGCTTTTCGAAAAGCTTGTGGGAATGGCTGACGAAAACGCAATTTTTGTCCTTTCGGGAAGTATTCCCCACGGCGTTGAAAAAACCGTTTACCGTGACCTGACCTTTGCTCTTCACGAAAAAGGGGCAAGAGTTTTTTCTGACATTGACGGAGAAGCCTTTAGGTTAGCTATGGAAGCTGTTCCCGACCTTTTAAAGCCCAATAAGTCAGAGGTTCTTAAGTTTTTCGGAAAGACCGAAGCAACTCAGGAGGAACTTATTGAAATGGGCAAATATTTTATAGAAAAGGGCGTTAAAACCGTTATTATTTCCTGCGGAGCAGACGGAGCACTGTTCTTTAACGGCGACAAGGTTTATAAAAGCCCGGCGGTTCAGGTTGAAGCAAAGTCAACTGTGGGAGCAGGGGACGCTATGATGGCTGTTTTCGCCTATTCGGCAGAAAGAGGCTACGGTTTTGAAGAAACCGCTAAAATGAGTATGGCTGTTTCCGCAGGCTCGGTAACAACAGAGGGTACTAAGCCTGCGTCTAAAGAGGTTGTTGACGAGCTGCTTAAAAAAGTCGTTCTGACAGAGATTTAAACCGATCTTCTTATGCCGTTGTAATAACTGTTTTCGGGATACTTGTTGTTTATATGCCTTGAGCGTCTTTCCTCTTTTTCACGTCTTTCTATGTCCTCAAGGCATTTTTTATACCTTGCCGCAAAAAGCATATAACACAGGGTTAAAGTCCAAATCAATAATCTCAGGGGCAGAGCAGTCCCGAAGCTTATTATAAGCATAAACCCTCCGAAAACCGCACCGGCTGAACAAAGCAGCATCATAAGCGTGTAATAGTTTCGTGTTTTCATAAAAATCTCTCCTTTGCTTTTTGTTTGTAATATAATTATAAAACATAAAGGTGCAGAATTTTCTGCAAGTACGGTGTAGTTTTTATAAAATAATTTAGTGTGTAAAAAATGTGTATTATGTATTGACGAATGTGTAATTAGTGTGTATAATTATTGCATAAGGAGAAACACTGATGAAGCAGAGAGATTTAATTAAGAAGCTTGAAGCTGCCGGCTTTGAGTTTAAAGGTCATGGAGGTAATCACGATACCTATCAAAGAGGTTCGGATATTGAACAGGTTCCGAGACATAAGGAGATAAATGAGATTACCGCAAAAAAGATATTGAAAAAATGGGGATTGCATTAATCCCCTTTTTGCACCTTTATAAGGAGGCTTATTATTATGAAAACAGCATATCCGACTTTCATTGCAAAGAGTGACAATTGTTATTTGGTTTTTGTTCCCGATTTTAAAATTTATACGGAAGGCTCAAGCTTTGTTGAAGCTATAGAAATGGCAAGAGATGCTATAGCTTCAAAGGGAATTACTTATGAAAATGAAGGTATAATTGTTCCAAAACCCTCTGACAGTGAAGAAGCAATTTCAAAAGCCGAAGCTGAAGCTGATGATATTTTTGATTATTCCAAAGGGGTATTAACATATGTTGATGTAAACTTTTCGGAATACAGAGAAAAGTACGACAATAGAATGGTCAGAAGAAATGTAACTTTACCTGCTTGGCTTAATTATGAAGCTGAAAAAATAAATCTTAATGTTTCTAAATTTCTTCAAGAGGCTTTAAAGGAAAAAGTGGCTTCTAAATAATCTTTTTCTTAATAGAGGAAAAGTTAAGGAGATTTTATTTATGAAAATTCTTATAGCTACCGACTGGTATGCTCCTACTGTGAACGGAGTTGTTACATCTGTTCTCAATTTGGAAAGGCGGCTGAGAGAAAGGGGACACGAGGTAAGGGTTTTGACTGTTTCGGAAAAGCTTCGTTCTCACAAAACCGACACAACCTATTATATTCGTTCCGTTTCTGCGCCGATTTATCCCGAAGCCCGAATAGGCTTTGTAAAACACAGATATTATAAAGAAATTGTTGAATGGGCGCCGGATATTATTCACACTCAGTGTGAGTTTTCAACCTATATTATGGCGCTTGCAATAGCCCGAAAGCTTCAAATTCCCGTTGTTCATACTTATCACACCGTCTATGAGGAATATACTCATTATTTCTGTCCCAGCAAGAAGCTGGGAAAGGTTGTGGTTTCGGTTTTGACGAGAAATCTTCTGAAGCCCGTAAAAGCCGTTATTGCACCTACGGAGAAGGTTAAAAACCTTCTTGCGGAATACAGAGTTCACAAGGAGCTTTATGTTCTGCCCACGGGAATTGAGCTTGAAAGGTTTGAAAAAATTCTTTCGAAGGAAGAAAAAGCTGCTCTGAGACAAGAGCTTCAAATACCGCCCGAAAACAAAATAATGCTCTTTTTGGGCAGACTTGCCAAGGAAAAAAACGTATCTGAAATTATAGAGTATTTTAAAAGGCTTAACCGAAGCGACGTAACCCTTTTGATCGCCGGAGGAGGACCTTATTTTAAAGAGCTTAAGGCTGAAGCCGAAGAAAAATGTCAAGGCTTAAGCGTTGTTTTTACGGGAATGATTAAGCCCGACGATGTTTGGAAATATTATAAACTGGGAGACTTTTTTGTCAGTGCGTCCACAAGCGAAACCCAGGGGCTTACTTATATAGAAGCCCTTGCAAATTCACTGCCTGCGCTTTGCAGAAAAGACCCCTGTATAGACGGAGTTGTTAAAAATAATGTAAACGGCTTTCAATATGAAAGCTTTGATGAGTTTAAAGCCTTTGCGGAAAAGGTTTTGGAAAATGAAGCCTTCCGAAAAGAAATGTCAGAAGCCGCTTATGAAACCGCACAGGGCTATTCGACACAGATTTTTGCCGAAAAGGCAGAGAAGATATATATTTCTTCTCTGTCAAAAGCTTCCGATTGATTGCTCACTTAAAGTTTATACCTATTACTCCCCCGACCCCTCCGCCGCAGAGACAAAGGCTTAAAATAATTGCCGTTTTAAGGCTCGGGGCGAAATCGGGCTTAAAGCAGGCTGCGGTTATAATCATCAAAACGCCGTACATAAGTCCTGTCAGAACACCCCAAACAATACCACGCTTTTTTATTGCTCTTGCGGCAAAGAAGCCCCCGATAACTACCGACACACCGACCCCTGCCGTTACGACAATTTTCATAGCGTCTTCGCTTATATCGGTATATGTAAGCAGTGCGGCATAAATCGAAAACACAATCGCCGTTAAGGCATAACCCAATGCGGAACACAAGCATACAGCCAAAACAGGGTTTAAGCCCTTGGCTTCAGCTTCCTTTTTTCTTCTCACAGCCTGTCACCCTTTCAAGAAATTTTGTATAACTGCCTTTTGTGTAATTATATTATTTTAGGAGAATATTTATGAATAAAACAGACCTTCATACTCATTCAACAGTTTCAGACGGAACCCTGACCCCTACGGAGCTTATAAAAAAGGCGGCGGAAATCGGCTTGGAGACCATTGCGCTGACAGACCATGACACAATTGAGGGGATAGGGGAAGCACTTGAAGCGGCAAAGGCTTTTCCTAATTTGGAGGTTATAGCAGGCACAGAGCTTTCTTCACTTTATAAGGACAGGGAAATTCACATAGTGGGTCTGTTTTTGGATTTAACCAATAAGGAATTTGTATCGGCTTTGGAGGATTTAAAGGAAAAAAGAATAAAACGAAATAAAAAAATGATAAATAAGCTTAGGGGCTTGGGGCTCGACCTAAGCTATGATGAGCTTCTTTCCGTCAGCGGCGGAAAGGTTGTTACAAGAGCCCACTTTGCCCGTCTTTTACAGGAAAAAGGCTATGCTGAAAGCAAAAACGAAGCATTTTTGAAATATATAGGAGCAGGAAAGCCGGGCTATGTCAAAAGAGAGGTTCTTACGGCGGAGAAAGCTATTGCCCTTATAAAGACCGGCGGAGGTCTACCCATAATTGCCCATCCCTTTGCCTACGGCTTCAATATTGATGAGCTTGAGCAAATGGCGGCGGATTTTTCTTTTTGGGGCGCTGTGGGTATGGAGTGCTATTATTCCACCCACACAGAAGAGGAAACTCTGCTCGCCCTGTCTCTTTGCCGAACGTATGACCTTCTTCCCTCCGGAGGAAGCGACTTTCACGGCGAAAACAAGCCGGGGCTTGAGCTTGGCACAGGCTACGGCGGCTTAGAGGTTCCAAGGCAAATTTTAGATGACTTGAAGGTGAAAAAATATGGCAAAAAAATCAGTTAAAATAATAGCACAAAACAAAAAAGCATATCACGATTATTTCATTCTCGAAACAATTCAGGCAGGGCTGGAGCTTCAGGGAACAGAGGTTAAGTCAATGCGTGCAGGCAGATGCAACCTTAAGGACAGCTATATTTCCATTACAAATAAGGAAGCCTTTATTAAGGGAATGCATATAAGCCCCTTTGAACAGGGCAACCGCTTTAACCATGACCCTCTTCGTGAGCGCCGATTGCTTCTTCATAAATACGAAATTAATAAGCTTGAGGGCAGAACGATGCAGCAGGGGCTGACTATAGTACCCTTGAAAGTTTATTTTGAAGGCAGTCTCGTTAAAATGGATATTGGCTTGGCTAAGGGCAAAAAGCTTTATGATAAGCGTCAGGATATAGCTAAGCGTGACCAAAAGCGTGAAGCCGAGAAGGACTTCAAGCTTAATCTACAGACGTAAAAAATTAAGTTAATGCTTGCATTACTTATTTTTGTGTGCTATAATATGACTGACGCAATGATACGATGACAACAGCATTGCATTAATGAGCACAAAAAAAGTCCGAAGGCTGCTACCCTTCGGGCTTTTATGTTGCTTATAAACCATTTAAAAGGAGGTTTATTCCTTAGGCTGATTGCCGTTTATTACTCTGTCCAACCATTTACTATAAAAGTGTTCTCAATGGACAATCAGATAGGCAAGCTTGCTTGCATAGATGATTGGGCATTAGAGAACCTAACCGGTATAAGTAAGTAGCCATTTTCTATATGAAAATGAGCGGATTACGAATGCCGGCGACGATTGCGAAAGTGCGAAGCACGCAGCAATCAACTTTTATAGTATGCGGTATATACATAGCAGAAAATGTAAAAATAAACAAGAAAAGCGCAGCAATTTTTTGCATAAAAATCTCCCCAAGTGCAAATAATCTATATTGAGGAAAGGCTTATTAAAAATAAAAAGCTTTCTTCAATAACTCTGGGGAGATGTTTTTTTGAGAAAAATATATTTTACGTTAATCCTTACGTGGTGTATGCTTTTAACTGCGTGCAGCCGACCTACAATAGAAAACACAGAAGCCGCAGAGGGCATAGCTCTTTTGGCGGCAGGCACTTCTCTTGCGGAGGAAACGGTTGAAAGCCTTTCGGACATAAACATTGCGGAACGCTACGGCTTAAACCCCTCGGACATTGAAGAGGGCTATGTTATAACCTCATCCGAAAACGGAAAACCGGACAAAATAATTCTTGTTAAGGGCAAGGACAGAACATCGGTTGAAAATATAGAAAAGTCTCTTTCCAACGTTCTTATAAATCTCACATCAACCTACAAGGACTATCCCGAGGAAAGCAAGAAAATAGAAAATCATCTTTTTAAAACAAGAGATACACTGACACTGCTGGCAGTCTGCGACAATTCGAAGGACTTGGAAGAGGTTTTCAACTCATTTTCGTAAAATAATTGTTGTAATATTTCCCTAAGCCTTTTACTTATTTTTAATCTTTTTATTAAAAATGCACAAAATTATTGCCGAGGGCAAAAAACAGTTGACAAAACACAGCTGTTTGAATATAATATAAACAACAAGGACGAATACATGCGCTTATGCGTTTGTATTACGTCCTATTTTTAGTTTAATTACAGTTACATAAATCTGAAAGGAGATAATTATATGTCAAAGTATAGTAAAGAAGACATTATCAGAATGTGTGATGAAGAAGATGTTAAGTTTATAAGACTTCAGTTTACAGACATAGCAGGTCAGCCCAAAAACGTAGCTATCGTTCGTTCCTCTCTTGAGAGCGTTTTGGACAACGGTATGATGTTTGACGGCTCCTCAATCGAAGGCTTTGTTAAAATCGACGAGTCCGATATGTATTTGAAGCCCGATCTTGACACATTCGTAATCTACCCCTGGAGACCCCAGCACGGCAAGGTTGCACGTTTCATCTGTGATGTTTATACTCCTGCAGGAGAACCCTTCGAAGGCGACCCCAGAGGAATTCTTAAGAGAGTTGTTAAGAAAGCAGCCGATATGGGCTACACAGTAAACATCGGCAATGAGTGCGAATTTTTCCTTTTCCATACAGACGAGGACGGCTACCCCACAGAAAACGTAAACGATACAGCAGGCTATTTTGATCTTGCTCCCGTTGACTTAGCTGTTGACTGCCGCCGTGAAATCTGTCTTGCTCTTGAAAAAATGGGCTATGTAATCGAAGCTTCTCACCATGAGGTTGCTCCCGGTCAGCACGAAATCGACTTTAAATATGAGGACGCCGTTACAACAGCAGACTATGTTGTTACATTCAGAACAACCGTTAAGACAATCGCTAAGAAATACGGTCTGCACGCAACATTTATGCCCAAGCCCAAATTCGGTATCAACGGCTCAGGTATGCACACAAATATGTCCCTTATGACAAAGAAGGACGGAAAAACTGTAAACGCTTTCTATGACCCCGAAGATCCTAACGGTCTTGAGCTTTCATCTGTTGCTTATAGCTATATCGAAGGCGTTTTGACACACGTTAAGGCTATTACAGCTATTACCAATCCTTTGGTAAACTCCTATAAGAGACTTGTTCCCGGTTATGAGGCTCCCTGCTACATCGCTTGGTCGGCTTCAAACCGTTCAGATATTATTCGTATCCCCGCTTCAAGAGGAATGGGTACACGTTGTGAGCTCAGAAGCCCCGACCCCTCAACAAACCCCTACCTTTGCCTTGCTTGCTGTATAGCCGCAGGTCTTGACGGTATCGAAAAGGGTATGAAGATCAGAGATTCAGTTGATATTAACCTTTTCGCTTCAACTCAGGAAGAAAGAGACGCTCTCGGCGTTGATAATCTTCCCGGAAGCCTTGAAGCTGCTATTAAGGCTATGGATAAGGATCCCTTGGTTAAGGACGTTCTCGGAAACCATGCTTATAACTGCTTTAAGAAGATGAAGAGAGTTGAATGGGACGCTTTCCGTATGAGTATTTCTCAGTGGGAGCTTGACAATTATCTCTTCGCATATTAATAAAATAAAAAAATATAATCAAAAAGCCTCCTTGCTCTGTAAGGGGGCTTTGTTTTTGTGATTAAATCTTGATTATAGGGACAGCTTGTTTATTCTGCAGAGTTATCTTTTATAGGTACAATATCCAAGGTATAACCTAAGGGGTACAATACTTTGAAAAGTGTATCTATTTGAGGTGCAGCTTTAAGCGTCTCTATTCGTGCAATGGATGGCTGTTTAACTCCGCTTAATTCTGCAAGCTTACGCTGAGATATTCCTTTGGCTTCTCTTGCTTCAATTATTTTGCCTATTAATCGGGCATTAAAAAGTATTTCATCTTTTTCTTCTTTAGTTACTCTTTCTTCGTCTGCCATATATTCAGCAAATGTATTTACATCTTTC
>JAJBVU010000241.1 GCA_020859645.1 Eubacterium sp.
AATTAATGTAAACTAAAATAGCTGCGGGGCGCATCTGAAAGAAGATTGAAGAAAACTTTAAGTCTTTTTTCAAATGCGGTTTTGCGGCAATATAGTCTTTCTTAAGGAGGAGCAATATGAAAAAATATTATAAGGCAGCAGCCCTTTGTATAGCAGCAGTAATGGCTGTGGGCTGCGGAGGAAGCAGCAAAGGCGGCGATATGGCAGGGGGACCCGGCGGAATGGGTATGGAACAACAGGTTGCTGCCACATCGGTTTACGCTGACAACCCCACAACCGGCACTATCAAAAACCAGTATACATACAGCGGTACAATTCAGCCTAACGAAGAGGTAACCGTTACATCCACAGTCAGCGGCAAGGTAGCCAGCGTCAACTACGGCGTAGGCGACTATGTTCAGGCAGGGGCTGTTCTCTTCCAAATGGATACCGAAAGCCTTCAGAACTCCGTTAAGTCCGCTCAGGCAAGTCTTGCTACGGCACAGACAAACTTAAAGCAGGTAACGGGCGGAACAACCCAAAGCTCAATCAACAGTGCAAAGAACTCTATTACTTCGGCGGAAAACTCTGTTGCAAACGCAGAAACAAGCCTTAACACAGCACAGACAAACCTTGATAAGGCTCAAAGCGACTATGACCTCTATAAGCAGCTTTATGACGCAGGGGGCATAGCGACCGAAACACTTACAACATATGAAAACGCTCTTAAAACAGCGCAGGATAACTACAACACAGCACAGACATCTTTAAAGAGCGCACAGGAAGCTTTAGAGCTTGCCCAGTCAAGCTATGATATTTTGGTTAATCAGACCATAGGCGAAAATCAGGAAACAGCCGAAAACTCAGTAACCTCTGCTCAGATTGCTCTTGAAGCGGCTCAGAAGAATTTAAGAGACGCAACTGTTACAAGCCCCATTTCAGGCACTGTTCTTGAATGCAACGTAACAGCCGGAGCAACTCTTTCAAGCTCAACACCCTTTGTTATTATAGACCAAAGCACAGTTGACGTAGAGGTTAATGTATCGGAGCAGATCATTTCCGTTCTTTCCGTAGGCAGCGAGGCTGAAATTACCGTTTCAACTCTGGGCAGCGAAACATTTACGGGCAACGTAACCGAGATTGCTCCCGGGGCTAACTCCGACGGAACATACACTGTTAAGCTGAACATTCCCAATCCCGACGGAAAGCTTAAGTCAGGTATGAGTGCAAAGGTAGCCTTCAATAAGGAAATCTCTACAGACGCACTTGTAGTTCCCAGAGACAGCGTTTTGAATGACGACGATGAATATTATGTATTCGTAGTAGCCGATGACAACACAGCCGAAAGAAGAGTTGTTGAAATCGGCGTAGACGGCGGAACTGAAATCGAAATAGCAAGCGGCGTAGACGCAGACGAACTTGTTGTTACAAAGGGTCAGACTTACCTTGTTGACGGAAGCCTGCTTAATGTAGTTCAGATTAACGGCGTGGTTGTTGAAGACGATGAAGAGGAAGCTGCACCGGCAGACGCAGCAGCCCCTGAAAACGCAGAACAGCCCGGAGAGGAGACAACTAAATAATGATTAAAACCGCAATTAAACGACCGGTTACGGTATGTATGCTTGTTATAGCCGTTCTTGTTATAGGCTTTGCGGCATATATGACCCTTGACCTTGCTTATATGCCCAGCACCAGCGCACCCTATGCAATGGTTATGGTGTCATATGAAGACGCAGGTCCTGAAGAGGTTTTGGAGCTTGTAACAAAACCCTTGGAGGAACAGCTTTCCACAATTACTGGCGTTGAATCCGTTACGTCAACGTCATCTGACGGCAGTGCAAGAGTTATGCTTGAATTTACGTCAGACACAGACCTTGACGATGCAGTAAACGACATCAGAGACAAAATGGAGAGAGTAAGACTTCCGGATGACGCTGACGACCCCTCCATTATGAAAATGGAAATGGATTCAGACTCCTTTAACGTAGGTATTACGTCGGACACAATGGACGTAGCTTCACTTTATACCTATGTTGATGACAACATTCTTACATATTTCGAAAGAATAGAGGGTGTAGCCTCAGTTGAAATCATGGGCGGTATCGACACCGAAATTCAGGTTGTTATCGACCCCGAAAAGGCTGCTATGTACGGCATATCCCTTTCTACAATATCCTCTTCACTTTCCGCTGAAAACCAAAATATTTCGGCAGGTACTCTTAAACAGGGTACTCAGGATATGACCCTGAGAGTGGCAGGTCAGTTTGACTCAATAGAGGACGTTAAAAACATTTATATAACCACTTCGGAGGGCAACGGTCTCCTTCTTAAGGATATTGCCACATCAATCGAAGAGGTTCAGCTTGACCAGGAGAGAATTTCTCTTATAAACGGAACAGAGGGTATTAACGTAAGCATTTCACTTGCTTCCGACGGCAACATCGTAAACGTATCAGACAGCGTAAATGAAACAATCGAACAGCTTGAAGCATCTGAGCCCAACCTTGACTTCCTTATGCTTTCAACAACAGCTGACTACATTAAGAGATCTATCAACAACGTAGTTGAAACAGCCTTCCAGGCAGCTATTATAGCCGTTATCGTTCTTCTTATTTTCCTTCAGAACTGGAAGAGTGCTTTGATTATAGGTATTTCAATCCCCACATCAATTATGGCAACCTTCGGCGCTATGTATTTAAGAGGAATGACAATGAATATCATTTCTATGGGCGGTGTCGTTATAGCAATAGGTATGCTGGTTGATAACTCGGTAGTTGTACTTGAAAATATTTCGAACTGGCGTGCAAAGGGCTATTCAACCTTTGAGTCTGCTTATCAGGGTACAAAAGAGGTTGCTATGGCGGTATTCGCTTCAACCTTAACCACAATCGCCGTTTTTGCTCCCTTCCTTTTCTGGGACAGCACAATGGGTACTATGCTTATGGAAATCGCTTATACAGTCTGCGTAGCTCTTGCGGCTTCTTATGTGGTTTCTATTACATTCGTTCCCACAGCCTGTGCTTTGCTTATGGCTAATGAGGACAGACCCAGAATAAGACCTAAGAGAAGAACCTTCCTTAACACAATAGGCGACGTTGTAAACAAAGGTCTTGAAAGACTTGACGCAGTTTACAGCAGATTTTTGGGGCTTTGCCTCCGCCACAGAATAATTACCGTTGCAATAGTAATAGTGCTTTTCGTTCTGACACTTTCAACAGCGGGCAGCTTAGGTATGAACCTTATGTCAAGCTCAGACGAAGGCTCAATCTCCGTTTCGGCTGACGTTCCCGACGGATATGACTTTGACTATTCATATGACATAATGATGGAAATGATCGACTGTATAGGCGAAATTCCCGAGGTTGAGTCGTCAAACGCCCAGGTAAGCTCAAACAGAGTAAGCATAAGCTATAACCTTGTTTCATCTGACGAAAGAGACAGAAGCGACGAAGACATTTCCGCTTATATAGAAGAAAAGGTTAAGAATATTGCCGGTGCTGATATAAGCGTTTCCGAAGGGTCTATGGCTATGGGTTCATTCGGCGGAAGCGGCTTCACTCTTGAAATTGCAGGTGAGGACACAGACACATTAAGAGAAATAAGCGACGACCTTATTGAAAAATTTGAAGAAATTGACGGGGCAAAGGATATTGAAAGCTCTCTCGACTCTTCACAGCTTCAGGTAGATATAGTAGTAGACAGAGCAAAGGCGGCATCCTACGGTATAAGCTCATCTAACATTG
Source organism: Eubacterium sp. (assembly GCA_020859645.1). Classification (GTDB taxonomy): domain Bacteria; phylum Bacillota; class Clostridia; order Lachnospirales; family CAG-274; genus JAJQCI01. The sequence continues at coordinate 3,723 of JAJBVU010000241.1, forward strand.
CTTCAGCCGTGAGCCTTGCAAACTCAGGCACAACAGGCACAACTCTTAAGGTTGACGGAACTGAAACAGATGTAACTGTTATGTATCCCGAGGACGAGGTTGAATATGTAAAGGATCTCTATTCAATGACCATAACCACCTCATCGGGTACTGAAATTCCTCTTACAGAGGTAGCCGACATAGTAGAAAGCGAAACAGCCCAGACAATCTCAAGAGAGGGTCAGGTAACATATATAAGCATTACAGGTGAAATTGACGGACAGGACACAAGCTCAACACAGGCTCTTATTCAGGATAAGCTTGACGAATATGTTTTCCCCGACGGATATTCTTATTCATTCGGCGGTATGGGCGAAATGATGCAGGAGACCTTCAACGCTTTGTATATAATCATAGCAGTAGCTATACTTCTTGTATTCATAGTTATGGCTTCACAGTTTGAGTCACTTGTTCAGCCCTTCATAATTATGTTCTCAATGCCTCTTGCTATTACCGGCGGTTTGTTCGGCTTGTTTATTACGGGTTCGGAGCTTACAGCTTTCGGTCTTATAGGCTTCCTTATGCTGGTAGGTATGGTCGTTAACAACGGTATCGTTCTTGTAGACTATGCTAACCAAAGACGTTTGGAGCATGGTATGAACTGTTATGAGGCTCTTGTTGAAGCAGGCCGCTCGAGACTGAGACCTATTCTTATGACAACACTTACTACAGTCTGCGGTATGATTCCCATGGCTTTGGCTCTTTCGGAAGGTATGGAAACACAGCAGGCAATGGGTATTGTAATTATATTCGGTCTTTCAATAGGTACTCTTGTAACCCTTGTGTTCATACCCGTTCTTTACTCACTGATTAACAGTCTGTCAGGAAGAATTAGGAAGATAACAGCCAAGACATCACCCTATGCAGACGCTATGGAGGATAAATATTCAAGAGCATTAAAGGCATTTAAAGAAAAACAACAGCAAAATCTTTGAAAGAAGGAGGAGATAGGAAATGAAAAAAAATAAATTAATAACTGCGGTGCTTATAACAACGATTGCGGCAGGCAGTGTTTCGGCAAACGTATATGCAAAAGCCTATTCATTAAGCCAAAATAAAGTATCAACAACAACCAAAATAGGGACGGGGTCAACCCCATCCCTGGCTGAAGGCGAGGCTATGACCGTTGATGCGGCAGTGGCAAGGGCTATTGAAAGAAGCACAACAATTAAGACCTATGAGGACAACATCGAAATAACAGAGGATAACTTAGACGATGTAAGAGTTGAAAGGCTTGACGCCACAGAGTGGAACGAAATAAACTCATACGCCATAAGCTATAAAAAGCTTGAACTTCAAAAGGAAGATTATAAGGATAAAATCGAGGCTGAAAAGCAGACTATAAGATATAATATTGAAAATTATTTTTCAACTATTCTTTATATGCAGGACTACCTTGCTATTTATGATGAGATTTTAGATGTTGCCGCAAGAAGCCTTGAAGTAACCAAAAAGCAGTATGAGCTGGGAATGATAAGCCAAAATGAATATGACCAGGCAGTGAATGAATATAACGAAAAGGTAACTTCAAAGACCACAGCCGAAAACTCAATCAGCTCCTCTTATACGGCTCTTAACACACTTCTTGACTATAACGTAGCGGCTACATACCCCGTAACCCTTGACGATGAAGAAACAGGGGAAAGCATTGTGGTTTATGAGCCTGTTGACAAAACAACTCTTGCTACGGCAGTTGCTTTGGCTACATCTTCAAGCAACATCACAATAAAGTCACTTGAAAGAAATGTTGAAATAGCTCAGTATACTGTAGATACCTATTCAGATCTTTATTCAAATGACAGCGAGATTGAGAAAACAGCGGCTCTTTATACCGCTACAAGCTCATTAAACAACACAAAATTAAGCTATGAAGCGTCCGTTAAGACACTTTATCAGAACATTTTGGAAAATGAGGACAGCTATAACGACCTTAACAATCAGCTGACTACTCTTCAAAATACAATGTCAATTTATGAAAAGCAGTATGAACTGGGTCAGATAACAGAGCTTGCTCTTGACTCATATAAGCTTGAGGAAAAGCAGCTTGTTTTGTCAATTCAGAACACTGTAAACACACATTATTTCTATATGCAGCAATACGAGAATCCAAATCTCCTGTAAAAGCTTGAAAGCTAAAAAAAGCGGAATAATCACTTTTACAGTATGAGTTATCTGTTATCTTAAGATTTAAAATTTTCGGAGAGGCTCGCACACGGCTTGGGAGCTTTGTGTGAGCCTTTTCTTTTAACAAACGAGACAAAACGAGGTGAATTTGATGGAGAGAAAATATACTATTCTTGTGGCAGACGATGAGGCCGAAATAAGAGAGGTTTTGAGGGTTCTTCTTGAAAGTGAGGGCTATAACGTAATAGAAGCGGTGAACGGAGATGACGCCGTAAACAAAATTGATGAAAGCATTTCACTTATTATTTTAGATGTTATGATGCCTGTAAAGGACGGGCTTAAGGCATGCGCCGAAATAAGAGAAAAAACTATGGCGCCTATATTGTTTTTGACAGCTAAAACAGAGGATTCCGACAAGACTATGGGCTTCTGCTTAGGCGGAGACGACTATATGGTTAAGCCCTTTTCATTTACCGAAATCGTGGCAAGGGTTAAAGCCCTTCTGCGCAGATATTATATCTACCGCAACAGCGAGGAGGAAGAGGGGAAGGTTATTAAAATCGGCGATCTTGTTATAGACACCGATAAAAACTCCGTTACCGTCGGGGGAAACGAGGTTATTTTAACTGATATTGAATATAACATTTTGCTGCTGCTTGCTTCGCACAGAAAGAAGATTTTCACAAACGAAAATATTTATGAATCCGTTTGGAATGAAATGTATGTATATTCCGCAAGCAACACAGTGACCGTTCATATAAGAAAGCTGCGCTCCAAAATAGAGAAGGATCCGCAGAACCCTAAGTATATAAAGACTGTTTGGGGAAGAGGTTATAGGATTGAGTAAAATATTCGGGAAAGCTTCAAAAGCCAAAAAGAAAAAAGCAATAGGCAGCAGCGATATAAGCAGGCGGTTTTTGTTTGCCAATATTTTTGCGGTGCTTTGTGCAATAATTTTGTTTGTGTTTTTGCTTCTTATTGAAAACAGGGTCATAGGCAACAGATATACCGGTCAGGACTATGTTCTTGAGTCTACCCTTCAGGAGGTTGAACAGCTTCAAAAATATATTTTCGAAAATGAGCTTACAACCGAGGATATAGACGAAATCGATCAGTGGGTTTTTAACAGAAGAAACGTGTTTCTCATTATTTATGATAACGGAAAGGTTATTTATGACTCTACATACGGCTTAGACAGACCGAAGGAGGCGGATGAAGAAAATGACGTAATGCTGCCCACAAGATATCACCCTAAGTATTCACTTGAATTTTTAGACAAAACCGTAAGCTGCGACTTTTTGACATTTTTGAATATGAGGGCAAGGTTTATTTACGGAACATTCCAGTTTGCCATATGCTGTCTTTTGGTGCTTGCCATAGTTATATTTAATTTCTATAAAATAACAAGCTATTATAAAACCCTTGAAGAGGACGCCCGAAAAATCGAAGGGGGCGACCTTAACCACAAAATCACAATAAAGGGTCACAGCAGACTTTCGGCTTTGGCTGACGCTATGGAGCGAATGAGAGTTTCCATAATAGAGAGACACGAAAAGGAAAGGGAGCTTATAGAGTCAAGCCACAATTTGGTCAGGTCAATGTCTCACGATTTGAGGACACCTTTGACAATTCTGATTGGCTATTTGGAAATTTTATCGGGAAAGAAATATAAGGACGAGGAAACAAGAGATATTTATATAGATAAGTGTAAGGATAAGGCTTATCAGATTAAATATCTTTCGGACAGGCTATTTGAATATTTTTTGGCGTTTTCAACTGAGGAGGACACTCTTCACCCGTTAATTTACGAAAAAAATGTTTTCAGCCAGCTTATTGAGGACTATGTTTTTACACTGAACGAAAAGGAATTCGACCTGAATTATTCTCCCGATCAGGGCAACAACTATTTCATATCGATGGATATTCAGCTTATGAGACGTGTTATGGACAATGTTTTCTCAAACATTACAAAATACGGAGACAAGGAAAAGCCCGTTGACATAAGCGTGTTTAACAACGGCGAGGAGCTTGTTTTCAGCTTCAGCAATTACAGAAGAAAGAATTTAGCCGAGGTTGAAAGCACCAACATAGGGCTTTCCGTCAGCGAAAAAATAATCTCTATGCATAAGGGCAGTCTTGAGATTAAAAAGGGCAGCGAAACCTTTAAAGTAACGGTTAAGCTGCCAATAGCGGAAACCCGCAGTGAATTAGAAAACAAAGAACTCAAAGAGAAGGGGCGGTAATTTTATCCGCTTCATAAAGCTCAAACAATCTTTCTTTTAAAGGTTCGTTTGGGCTTTTCTTTAATTCAGGGTCGTCCTCATAGAGACTTTGGGCTGCGTTTTGGGCTTCCTTCAAAATTTCTCCGTCTTTATAGAGATTGGCTATTTTCAGGGGAGGGAGTCCGTGCTGAAGAGTGCCGAAAAAGTCACCGGGACCTCTCAGGGTTAAATCCTTTTCCGAAAGCTCAAATCCGTCGGCGGTTTTTGTCATGGTTTTAAGGCGTTCCTTGGAAGGGGCGCTTTTTGTGTCGCTGACCAGTATGCAGTATGACTTATATTCACCTCTGCCTACTCTGCCCCTGAGCTGATGAAGCTGTGAAAGACCGAACCTGTCTGCATCCTCTATAAGCATAACAGAGGCATTGGGAACGTTTATGCCTACTTCAATAACAGTTGTGGCTATGAGAATATCGATTTTCCCCTCTGCAAAGTCATTCATAGTCTGCTGTTTTTCTTCCGGCTTCATTTTTCCGTGAACGAAGGCTTTCCGAACATTCCTCAAGCAGGTGTCGTCAAGGCTTTTTATATATGAGTTTACGGCTTTAAGGTTTGATTTTTCGTTTTCTTCTATAGCGGCGCAGACAATATAAGCCTGTCTGCCCTCTTTAATTTGGTTTAGAATAAAGCCGTAAAATCTTTGGCGGTAGGCTGAGGTAACGTAAAATGTGTCTGTTTTTGCTCTGCCCGAGGGCATTGTAGTTATAGTGGAAATATCCAAATCCCCGTATAAAATCAGCCCCAATGTTCGGGGGATAGGCGTAGCTGACATAACAAGAGTGTGGGGGTTTTTACCCTTAGCGGTTAAAAGATGACGCTGATTTACGCCGAAGCGGTGCTGTTCGTCTGTTATAACAAGCCCTAACTCCTTAAACTCAACTCCCTTTTGAATAAGGGCGTGAGTGCCTATTATAATATCCGCTTCCCCCGATTTTATCTGCTTTTTTATTTCACGCTTATCTTTGGCAGGCAGCGAGCCTTTAAGAAGAACTGTCTTTATGCCAAGTCTTTCGAAAAGAGGGGCAAAGGTTTGATAGTGCTGTGTAGCCAAAACGTCTGTAGGCGCCATTACCGCACTTTGTGCTCCGTTTATATATGATAAATAACAGGCAATTTCCGCAACTGCTGTTTTGCCTGAGCCTACGTCTCCTTGAACAAGGCGGTTCATAGGGCTTGAAGAGGATAGATCCTCAATAATTTCGTCTATGACCTGCTGCTGACCGGTTGTCAGCTTAAAGGGCAGAGCCTCGGTTATTCTGTCCGTTTCGAAAAAGGTATAGGGTATTCCGCAGGCTTCCTTTTTAATTTCGCCCCTTACAGTTAAAAGCCTTAACCTCAGCAAAAAAAGCTCATCAAAAACAAGCCTTCTTCGTGCCTGAAAGAAGGCTTCGTCGCTTTCGGGAAAGTGTATGTTTTTAAGGGCAAAAATTCGACTGCACAGACCGTTTTGTTCTAAAACCTTTTGGGGCATATATTCTTTAATCTGGGGTTCAAGCTCCGTCAGTGTGTCATAAATAAGTCTGCGTAAAAGCTTTTGGTTTAGGTTTTTGGTCAGGTGATATTTGGGAACAATCCGCCCTGTGTTTATGCTTTCCTCTTCCTTAACCGCTTCAAAGTCAGGGGAGGTGAATGTCAGGCGGTTTTGATAAATTTCAGCCTTTCCCGTAATTAAATATTCGTCCTTTGGCTTAAGGGTGTTTTTTAGGTACGGCTGATTAAACCAAATTACGGCTGCTTCACCTGTTTCGTCATAAACCGTCACTCTTACTATGCGGAGCCTTCCCCTTATAAAGGCTTCGGGCTTAGACTTTATTCTTACCTTGACTATAGCCTCTTCGCCGACGGTTACGTCCTTTAGAGCAGAAAATTTGCTCCTGTCGGTATAGTCACGGGGAACGTATTCCATAAGGTCAAAAACAGTGTAAATTCCCACCTTGTTTAAAAGCTCCGTCCGCTTTTTGCCTACGTTTTTAAGGGTGCTTATTTCTGATGTAATTTCCATCTTATCACCGGATTATTCCATACTTATTCCTTCGATATATACTCCTACCTCTGCAACCTTAACGCCGGTCATTTCCAAAACCTTTGCCTTAACCGCTTCGATAATGTTGTCCCCCACTGACTGAATTGAAGCGCCGTAGCTGACTATAATATGAATATCGATGTATAAGGAATTGTCGGAGATTTTAAGGTCAATTCCCTTAAAAAGCTCGTCAGCCGGCAAAATTTCAGCCTTGTCCTTTTTGCCGTTTTTGTCTGCAAGCCCTGCCACTGCATAGCAGCCTGCGGCGGTTAAAGCTGCTTCCTGCTTAATTATATCGTTGCTTATTGAAATTGTGCCTAAGCTGTTCATTATTTTAATTGCCATTTTGTTATCTCCTCTCATTTTATTATGTTAATTATACACTGTTGAGAAGGTTTTTTCAATGGTTAGTTTTTCGAGATTAAACACCTCTCCGTCGCACTCCGTGTGTCACCCAGAACCCAAAAGAGATTGGGACAGACTGAAAGTCCGGCTTTTGCTGAAAGCAAAAGTTCTGAACACCCTCAAGGGGAGCCTTATCACTCCGTCAGTCGGTCGGCAGACGGCACTTGACTTATTTTGGCTTTTGTATTATTATTGATACGATAAAAATTATTATAAAATATTTTAAAGGATGATGAAATATGTTAGCGGCGTTTGTAAACAGCGGTGCGGTTTTAATCGGGGCAATTTTAGGGCTTATTTTTAAGAAAGCCATTCCCGAAAAGACAGGTGAAACCCTTATGTACGGGCTTGCGCTCTGCACACTTTTAATAGGTCTAAGCGGTGCCTTAAAGGGCGAACACATTATAATTGAGATAATTTCGATAGTTATAGGGGCTATTATAGGGGAAGGAATCGACATTGACGAAAAGGTGGAAATATTGGCGCAAAAGCTTCAGAAGAGGTTCAAAAAAGAGGGAGAAAAAACTTCCTTTGCGGAGGGCTTTATAAGCTCAACCCTTCTTTTCTGCACAGGCTCAATGGCGATTGTAGGCTCTCTTCAGGCAGGCATTTCAGCTAACTACTCCACGATTTTCGCTAAGTCAACCATAGACTTTACGGCGGTTATAATTTTGGCTTCAACCTTCGGCTTCGGCACGGTTTTCTCCTGTGTTTCAGTCCTTGTTTATCAGGGGGCAATCACGCTTTTGGCTTCATTTATTTCCCCTTTTTTGACAGAGGTCATAACCACCGAAATGGACTGCGTAGGCTCCCTTATAATGATAGGGCTTGCCTTTAATATGCTGAAGATTACAAAGCTTAAGGTTTCAAACTACATTCCGGCAATTTTTGTTCCAATAGTGCTTTGCAGATTTTTATAAAACTTTACATAAGAAAAGCCGAACGGTTGATTTCTCTTCCGTCCGGCTTATTTTTATGTGTTTATTAAATTTTTATGCGGCAGGTACTGTGTAGGCAGTATCTAAAACCTTGTTTAAAATAATTGCTGCATCATAAGCTGTAATGCTGCCGTCTCCGTCCATATCCGCAACAGAAAGATCTGTGTTCCATTCTGCGTTGGCTGTCTGTCCGATAACATACTGTAAAAGTACAGCGGCATCGTTAGCTGTAAGGATTTCGTTTCCGTCAACATCGCCCGGTAATACGTCTGATGAAGGATCATCAGGTGAAGGTGTAGGCTCGTCCTCTGTTTCGCCTGCGAATACTATGTTGTCATAATACTGCTTGCCGGCTGCTGTTTTCATAAACTTAAGCTGTTTGAATGTTGTGTCTCTGTCGGCTGTGGTTGTGAGGCTGCCTGTATAAACTTGGGTTAAGCTGTCGGGGTTATACTGACCGTCTGAACCATGCTGAGAAACTGTCATAGTTATGGAAGAACCGCCGTTTGTGCCTTCGATTGTTACGTGATACCACTTGTTGGCTTCAATGTCAAAAAGCTCTGTTGAGTCTGAAGTAACTGCCTTGGTCGAAAGAGAATCAACGGCTGTTGTATAATAAACCTTTCCGTTTATGTCGAGAATATGCATAAAGGAGCCGTCAACGCCCATTTCGGAAGCCTGACCTGTTGTTGAGTTATATGCATGAACAGCGTTATCCATATATACTCTGAAGGAACGTGATGAAACGTCAGTTGTTAAGAAGTCATAGTCAACTGTGTAGTCCCCTGTCTGATATTCCTCGGGAATTTCAATCTGAACAGCCTTGTCGTTAAGTGAAAGCTTGGGGGTATCGTTGCCCTCAACCTCTGTTTTAACCTCTGTAGCTGTTGAAGCGAGAGTTCCGTCTGAAGATGTGATCCAGTTACCAACGCTTAAGCCATTGTCTGCGTCCTTATTTTCCATAAGGAATGATTCGTAGTAAGCAAAGCCGTTTGAGGTTGTATGATCCTCATATACGGGAGTATAGAAAACATCGCTTGAACCGGGGTCCTCTACATCGTCGCCTGTAGCAAGAGATACGATCTCGAAATCAGAGCAGTTGAAGTAGGGGATAACTGAAATTGTGTCAGCTGAGTCGCAGGCATAGCCGATATAAACATCGTCTGCAAGACCTTCAAGCTCAACGACCGAAACCTGTCTGTCATCGTCTGTCCAGTCCTCGCCTGTCTGTGAAAGATATGTATAAACATTGTCGCCGTAACGAACTATTCTCATATAAGGAGCAACAGCATAGTTGTCGCCTGATGAAGATGTGTTTGAAACCTCAACGTTGTCAACAGTCTTGAAAAATTCTACAGCTGCCTTTGTGTTGGCGGTTGTTCTGTAAAGAAGTCTCTCGTTTTCGCCGTATTTAAGAACGCTGTCAGCAACCATAACCATTCTTGAACCCTTGTCAAGAGTTTCTCTCATCATAAGTCCGTTAAGAGCCTGGTTTTCAAATCTTTCGATGTCGCCGATTTTAATCGCCATATCGAAGTTTCCGCTGATCTTCTGATAGAAGTAGGAAACTGTGTCATAGGCTGTGTTGGCTGTGCCGTAGCTTGATGAGCCTGCGTTGCCGCTGGTGCCCGAGCCGTAAAGTGTGTATGTTCCGTCAGAGTTTATGCCTATGCCGCCCTGACCGGCATACTTGCCTGTGCCGATTTCGGTGAATGTAAAGCCCTGAGACTCTGCTTCGGTAGGCTCTGTTCCCTTAACGTAAACGATAGCCTCTGTAGACTGTGTCTTTTCGCCTGCTTCGTCATATGCTCTGCATGTAAGGAAGTGTGTGCCCTCTTCAAGATAGATTGTATCGTTTATTGAAGAAGCGCCGTCATATGTCTTAATAAGTTCGTTCTGATCGTAAAGCTCCATTTTTGTAACAGCCGAGCCGTTGGGTGTTGCCGCTGCCGAGTAGGTGATTGCTTCGCCTAAGTTAATGATTGTCCAAAGGTTGGAGCTGTTTGAGTTTGAAGCGATTGCAGGTGAAGTAACTGTAATAGAGGGGTTTGTGGGAGCCTGCTGCTCCAAAGTCCACTCGTTTACATAAGCTTCGATTACGCTGTAGCCTGCATATTCGCCGCTTGTGATTATTTCTGTTTCGGAAAGACCGGAAAGACCGTTTGTTGAAAGCCAGTCTGAGGGAACCTCGAAAACTCTTGTTTCAGTTGTGCCCTGTGAGAAGTCGATAAGACCGCCCACTTCCGAAGCATTGTTTATAACACGTCCTGTCTGGTGCTTAACATCGTCAATAACTCTTGCGTCGATAGCGTCTCTCTTGGGGATAGTTGCGCCGACATTCTCCAAAACATAGTCATATGCCTCTGAAGCTGTATCGGGAGTAAGAGCAAAGTCCTCGCCGCTGTCATCGATTACTTCAACAGGTTCTGTAACAAGGTTTGCGCCCGATGCGTTGTTGATACCCTGCGAGTTATCGTTGGTAACGGTTGTGGAGCCTCCTACATAGTTGCCGAAGAAGTAAAGATTTGACTTAGTCTGTTCGGGATAAGCGTTTGTTACGTCAAAAATACGTGTCTTAAGACCTGATTTTGTGGAGGGTCCGTACTGATAATAGTTGTAGGAATAGTTTACGTTTGTGGGGTACTGGCTCTTATTGTGCATAGAATAAGGCTCTGCGCCGTAAGCCGAGTTTGTCTGACCCCAGTCATAGATTACGTTGTTAATAACCTCTGTGCCGTCCATTTCTCTGTCGAGACGGGGGCTTCTGCTGTCATGGTGGGCAAGAAGGTTGTGGTGATAGCTGGCAATATCGCCGCCCATAATTCCGCCGTAGCCGTGAGCGCCCTTAAGGTGGCTGCTCATTCTGAGACTTTCTGAAGCCAAAGTATTCTGAACGGTTAAGTGATTGCCGTGGGGAGATGAATCCGAAACGGACTCATAAGAGCCTGCGTAGAGAGTAATAAGCTCGTCTACAGACCAGCTGACGGAGCAGTGGTCGAAAATTACATTTGTGTTGAAACGTCCGCCTAAGCCGTCGGGCTCATTGCCTGTTTCGTCAGTGGGGCGAACCTTTAAATAGCGCACGATGATATCGTGAGCGCCGTTTTTTGTCTGAATGTCATAGCCTGTAACGGTTATGCCCTCGCCGGGGGCTGTCTGACCCCAAATTGTAGTATTTGAGGGGATAGACAGTGAGCTTTCAAGCTCGATTGTTCCGTCGATGTCGAAAACTATGTAGCGGCCCTCCTGTGAAAGAGCGTCACGAAGGGTTCCCTCGCCGCTGTTTGCAAGGCTTGTTACATGATAAACAACAGGATTATCGGCTCCTCTGGCGCCTTCCGAATACTTGCCGCCGCCTTCGGCGTCTGAAAAGGCAAGTATTTTTGAGGAAGTGTCCTCAGCCATAATTACGTTTTGAAAGCAGCCGGCAGTCATTGCCGCAAGAACCAAGCCTGCCGCCAGCCTTTTAAGCTTTTTCATAAACTTTCTCCTTTCTGTGTTAAGAATATAATTAAATCTTGATTTTATTTTAGCACCTTTTCATAAAAATAGCAATAATTATAATCATTTTCTGAACAAAATTTTTTGCAATAAAAAACCCTGAAATAATTTCAAGGTTGACAGGCTTACTTCAACAACTTAATAT
>JAJBVU010000140.1 GCA_020859645.1 Eubacterium sp.
TTTCTATTCTTTGTGATAAAATGATAATGGAGTTATGTGCAGATAAAAAATAAAACAGAGGTCGGGCTTATGACAAACCGTGAAGAAAAAACTCAAAAAATCGCTAAAATGATAATCGAAAACGCCAGGGGTTCTCTCTATACCTCAATGCGTTATCTTGACCTTGCTATTTTCGCTCTGACCCCCGAGCCCGATGAAAGCATTGACCCCTGCGGAACAGACGGCAGCCGCTTTTTCTATAACCCTGCCGCCTTGACCGACCGCTATTTGAGACTTCCCAAGGAAATCAACAGAGACCTTCTCCACTCGATTTTTCACTGCCTTTTCCGCCACCTGTGGAACTGCAAAAAATATTCCGATGAGGATCAAATTTACTGGGATATATCAACGGACATAGCTGTGGAATATATCATAGACTCCCTTGACGTTTCGGCTATCCCCTCAATTGTTTCACGCTACCGCACATATATCTACAAGCGGCTTTCTTTGGAAATGGAAATTCTTACGGCAGAGGGTATTTTCAAGTCTCTGAAGCAGTGGGACATTTCCGACAGCGACTTTAAAATTATGTATAAGTCCTTCCGAACCGATGACCACGGCTATTGGCAGAGACCCCAAGGCAGTGAAAAAACACCGCCCCCTCAGTCAAACCCCAACAGCGACGGCAGCGACAATCCCCCTGAAGGCATTGCCAACGCCACCAAAGAGACAGACAACAATAACAAATGGGAGGACATAAGCCGCCGCACCGCCCATCAGGCTGAACAGCTGAACCAAACAGCAGGCGACGGTGAAAACGACCTTGTTATAAGCCTAAAGGCAGCAAACCGCCGCCGACACGATTATAAAAGCTTTTTACAGAAGTTTGCCGTTTACGGAGAGGAAGCCAAGCCCGACCCGGATTCTTATGACTTAGCTTTTTACACCTACGGTATGGAGCTTTACGGAAATATGCCTATAATCGAGCCTTTGGAATATAAGGAGACAAAAAAGGTTTCCGACTTTATTATAGTTTTGGATACCTCAGCCTCCTGTGAGGGAGACGCCATTCAGGCGTTTTTAAACCAAACCTTCTCTATTCTGAAGCTTCGTGACAGCTTCTTCAACAAAACGAAAATTCATATTATACAGTGCGACAACAGGGTCAGAAGCGACACATTAATAGAAACATCCGCAGACCTTGAAAAATATTTTAAAGAAACGGAGCTTAAGGGCTTCGGGGGAACGGACTTCCGACCTGCCTTTGAATACGTTGAGGAAATAAGGAAAACACTGACGAACCTTAAGGGCTTGATTTACTTTACGGACGGCGAGGGAACCTTCCCCTCTTCACCGCCTGATTATGACACAGCCTTTGTTTTCCTAAAGGAGCACTATCACGACCCCAAGGTTCCCCCATGGGCAATAAAACTTATTCTTGATAAAGAGGAGCTTATGAAATGAATATAGCCGATGCAAAAAACGAAATCAAAAACACTATAAAAGCATATTTAAAAAAGGACAAATTCGGCGCTTACGCCATACCTCTCCGCTCACAAAGACCCATTCTTCTTATGGGCGCACCGGGCATAGGCAAAACCGCCCTTATGGAGCAGATTGCCAAAGAAATGAATTTGAACCTTGTTTCATATTCAATTACGCACCACACCCGTCAGTCCGCTTTGGGTTTGCCCTTTATTACGGAGCAGAGCGGAAAGTCCGTTACAAACTACACAATGAGTGAAATTATTGCGGAAATTTATGAAAGCATTGACCGCAAGGGCATTTCGGAGGGCATTCTCTTTTTAGACGAAATAAACTGCGTTTCGGAGACCCTTGCCCCGGCTCTTCTGAGATTTCTTCAGTATAAAACCTTCGGCACCCATAAAATTCCCGACGGCTTTGTTATTATTGCCGCAGGAAATCCGCCGGAATATAACCGCTCTGTTAAGGAGTTTGACATTGTTACATTAGACCGTCTTAAAAAGATAGACATTGACCCCAGTCTTGACACATGGCTTGACTACGCCAGAAACGAAGGTGTTCACGGCAGTATAATTTCCTATTTAAGCCTTAAAAAGGACAGCTTCTATAAAATAGAAAACACTCCCGAGGGGCTTTCCATAGCCACAGCAAGAGGGTGGGAGGATCTTTCTCATATTATAAAAGCCTATGAGGGGGAAGGCTTCCCCTTGACCTATGATGAGGTTAAAGCCTATATTCAAGACAGCGAAACCGCTAAGGACTTTCTTATTTTCTATGAGCTTTATAAAAAGTATGAAAATGACTACCGCATAGGCGAGGTTTTAAAGGGTAATGTAGACGAGGGCAGCGCACGCCGCATAGGCTACGGCGCATTTGACGAAAAAATAAGCATTATAGGGCTTTTAAACTCCGGACTTTCCTCTTATTTTAAGGATTACTGCATTGAGGACACCTACACACAGGAGCTTTTCTCGGCTCTTAAGCGTCTCAAGGCTCTTTTGCAGACAGAAAGCCTGCCTGACGTGCCTGACGCCCTTGAAGCCGTAATTTCAGACCGCAGAGAAGCCCTTAACCGCCAAAGAGCGGCTGAGCTTATATCCCCGGAGGAGGAAGCTCTTGCTGTCAGAGAAATAGACGCCCTCACTGACTATAAGGCTCTCTCAAGCTTTGAGGAAATAAAAGAAGCCTTTTCAAAACAGGTGGAAGAGCGTGAAAACAAGGCTCTTTCGGCTAAAACAGCCGTTGAATCCGCCTTTAAATTTATAGATATAGCCTTCGGAAAGTCTCAGGAGACAGTGCTTTTTATAACCTCTCTCAATATGGATAAAAACGCCTGCCGTTTTTTGGAGGATAACCCCGTTGAAGCCTATATTAAATATAACAGGGAGCTGCTTTTTGAAGAAAAGGAAAAAACAATTAAGCGTGAAATTGAGGAGCTTCAGTTCATTTTTGATTAAGGAAATGATAATATGCCACAGATAAATTATTACGGAACGGATTTAACCTATGAAATTAAAAACGGAAAAGCCCATATAACCGAAACCAAAGGGGGCAAGGGCAAGATTCTTCTGCCCGACAGCTTAGAGGGCTGCCCTGTTACTGTCTTAAGCCGCTACAGCTTAAGCAACCTGAGAGAAGCAAGGGAAATCGTCTTGCCCGAGGGCTTAGAGGTTATAGAAAGCCTTGCCTTTTATAATGACAGAGGGCTTTTAATCCTAAATCTTCCAAAAACCCTTTACAGAATAGGCGGCGATGCCTTTAAAAATTGCGACGGAATAAAGGAAGTTACAATAGGCTCGCCTTCACTTCTGAGATATGTTCTCGATGAACTTACTCAGGAAATTATCGTAAACTATAAGGAAGGCGAAAAAACTGTGTGGCGGCTGCTGTTTCCCATACACGCCGAAAGCTTTTCAGAGGACGTCCCCGGAAGAGCCTTTCACCGTACATTTACAGGACCCGGCTATACCTATCGAAAAGAATGCGGCACGAGAACCCCGAGCCTTAAGCGCTATGACTCTCTTTTTAAACGTGCCTTAGAGGAAGAAACGGAAGAAACTCTCAGTACTCTTGCCGCCTGCCGTCTCCTTTGTCCCTTTGACCTTGAGGACGCAGCCAAAGCCGAATATGAAGGCTACCTCAGGGAACACGCCGAAAAGGCGGCAAAAGCCTTTATAGAAAAAAACAATCTTTCAGCCCTTTATTATATGACAGAAAATAAGCTCATAGACCGGGCTTCAGCCGATAATATAACGGAATACGCAAGAAAGCGGAACGCCGCCGATGTTCTTGCCGCACTTATGGATTATAAGCTTAAAAATTTCACCTCTTCAAAAAAGACTTTTGAATTGTGATGAAGAAAAACAAGTTTTACGAAGGAGTAAAAAATTAAAATGAAACTCAATATAAAATATATATTTTTATCAGTTCTCTCAGCAGCCTTTTTGCTGACTGCCTGCGGAAGCGAACCCCAGCAAACCGAAACGGACACTCAATCTGAAGCGGAAGCAGCCGCCGAAACAGCCCTTTCAAGCGGCGACTTATACACAAGCCTTACAGAAAGCGGACTTTTCTCAGAGCTTACCCCCTTAGACGGCGATTATATGCTTAACATTTTCGGAACGGACACCTCCGCCTACACAGACTACGCCGCCGGTGAAGCCTTAGACGTTATGAACGCCGACACAATCGTTATTTTCAACACCGACAGCGATGACCTTGCCGCTGATGCAGCCGAAAAGCTTGAGGTTTACAAGCAGAGAAAAATCGACGAGCTGACAGACTATAACCCATCACAGCTTCCCAAAACTGAAGCCGCAGAGGTTAAAACAAATGGCTCATTTACATATTTGTTAATTTGCGATGATACAGACGCAGCTGAAGAGCTTTTGGAAGGATTTATTAAATAATGGTATTTTCAAGTCTTGAATTTCTCTTTTTCTTCCTTCCTCTGTTTCTGCTTATATATTACGCCGTACTCTTTAAGCTTAAAAACGTTGTTTTGCTTATTGCAAGCCTAATTTTTTACGCATGGGGCGAGCCTGTATATATTCTTCTGCTGATTTTAGTATCCCTTTCCGGATATTTATCCGGCAGACTGACAGAGCATTTTAAGGGCAGAAACACCCCGAAACGCCTTGTTCTGATTGTATCAATAATAATAGACTTAGGTGTTTTGGGATTCTTTAAATATTCCTCTCTTATAGCCGATACATTCATGGCTTTGACGGGGCTTTCCTTAAGCTTTACCGCCCCCTCTCTGCCCATAGGCATAAGCTTCTATACCTTTCAGACAATCAGCTATACCGCAGATGTTTACAGAGGGGATATTAAGGCGGAAAGGTCTTTCCCTACATTTCTGACCTACATAGCTATGTTTCCTCAGCTTATAGCCGGACCTATAGTCCGCTATTCTCTTATAGAAAAGGAGCTTCACAGTCGAAAAATAGACAAGGGCAATATAAAAACAGGCTTAATCCGCTTTTCAAACGGTCTTTTTAAAAAGGTGCTTATTGCGGACAGCTTAGGCTCACTTTGGGCAGTTATAAAAGCCGCTTCCCCGGCTTCTCTGTCAGCTCTTAACGCCTGGCTCGGCATAACGGCTTTTACCCTGCAGCTTTATTTCGACTTTTCAGCCTATGCCGATATGGCAGTGGGCTTAGGCAGTCTTATGGGCTTTCACTATAACGAAAACTTTAACTACCCCCTTGTGTCAAAGTCCATAACGGAGTTTTGGCACAGGTGGCATATGTCTTTGTCCCAGTGGTTTCGTGATTATGTTTACATACCCTTGGGAGGCAGCCGAAAAGGCACCTTCCGTCATATAGTCAACCTTCTCATTGTGTGGGCATTAACGGGCATATGGCACGGCGCAGGCTATAACTTTCTCATTTGGGGCTTATATTACGGCATTATTTTGATATTTGAAAAATTCATATGGAAAAAGGCTCTGGATAAGCTTCCGGCTGTTTTAAGGCACATTTACAGCCTGTTTATAATAATTTTGGGCTTCGGTATATTCGACCTTGACTCGCCTGACCGGTTTGTGCCTTATTTTAAAGCCCTTTTCCTTATGGCGGATAACCCTCTGTGGGACAAAAGCTTCCTGTATAATATAATCAACTTTAAAACTGTGCTGATTATAGCCTTGCTGCTTTCAGCCCCGGTCTACCCCTTTATAACAAAAAAGCTTGAAAAGGTCACGTCTCAAAGGCTTAAAGCAGCCCTGAGCCTGTTATCTATACTTTTGCGTCTCATTCTCTTTGTGCTTGCCGCAGCCGCCCTTGTTTCAAACTCCTATAGTCCTTTTCTTTACTTCCGCTTCTAAAATGTAGAGGTGCACTATGAAAAAGATATATCTAACCCTTGCCCTGATCTCAATATTATTTTGGCTTGCCTTCGCCCTAACCCCAAAGGGGGTCTTTTCGGAGAACGAAAACCGTTATCTAGCGTCTTTCCCAAAGCTGAGCCAAAAGACCCTTACAGACGGCTCATTTACAGAGGGCTTAACTGACTTTATAACAGACGGCTTTCCCTTTCGTGATTTTTTTATGGGGCTTAACACCGCCTATAACAAATACGTGCTTAAGAAAACCGAAATCAACGGTATATATTTTGCCGACGACGATTATTATATAGAAAAATACTCCGAGCCTGAAAACACAGAGGAAATATCGGAAAAGCTGAACGCCTTTTTCGAAAAAATTCCAAACACAAAAAGCTTTTTGGCTCTTGCCCCTACTGCCGTAACAATTTACAACCACAAGCTTCCCCCGTATGCAGAGGAAACCTCTCAGCCCGATGAAATCGCAAAATACTATTCGGAAACGTCAGCGGTCACTGTTGACCTATGCACACCTCTTTCACAAAACTCAGATAAAAAGCTTTTCTACCGCTTAGACCACCACTGGACAACAGAGGGGGCTTATTACGCCTACTTATCCATTGCCGAAAAAATGGGCTTATCTCCTTTGGAAAAATCCCAATGCGGGCTTACAACAGTTACCGAGGACTTCAGAGGAACAATCTTTTCAAAGCTTAATATGAATAATCTTAAGGGTGAAAGCATAGAAATATTAAAAACGGAATATCCCTTAACCGTATACTATACCGACACAGATACAGCAACGGACACACTCTATAACTTAGACTATACAGCCCAAAAGGACAAATATTCTCTGTTTTTGGATAACATCCACCCTCTTACGGAAATCACCTGCCCCGAAGCCGAAACGGACAGAACCCTTGCGGTAGTTAAAGACAGCTACGCAAACTGCCTAATACCATTCTTAACGAAGCACTTTCAAAAAATCTATGTATTTGACCCCCGATATTACAAGGGCTCAATTTCGGATTTTATAAACGAAAACCAAGTCAGCGACGTTCTGGTTCTTTATAATATGAACACAATTGACAATGACTTAGGCATAAGAGCAATATATTAAAAAGGAATGAAACCAATGCACCTAAATAAAATTACGGCTTTTATAATTACGGCGGCTATTGTCTGCTTTTCCGCTTTTTCACTAAACGCCGCAGAACTGCCCCAAGACATAGACACCGCCTTAAGCCTTATAATCAAAACCGCAGTGTATATAGAAGAGGAAGCCCCCAAATCGGAGCCTAAGCCCAACACCACCTACGTTCAGGGCTGCCGCTATGCAAAGCCCGTTCCCGACATAGCCGACGATGACACATCTTACGATTACTTCTTCGAAAACTCGGTGTTTTGCGGTGACTCACTTATGCAGGGCTTTCAGCTTTATGCCCAATATGTGGGAAACAATTTCTTTAATAACCCCATATTTTTGGCTTCAAAAAGCTTTTCTCTTAAGGAAGCTTTGCGCCCCGTTACGGAAAGCAGCCGCCACCCCTATTATCAGGGTCAAAAAATGCTTGTTGAAGAAGCCATTGCCGCAGCAAACGCAAAGCGTGCCTTCCTTCTTTTCGGCACAAATGACATGGTGGGGCTGACACCGGAGGAAACAAAAAAGGAATACAACGACCTTATTTACAGAATACACAAGCTGTCTCCGGACACTAAAATATATGTTATAGGTGCAACCTATATTTATTCCTCAGGTCAAAAGCCCGGTTTCACAAACGAAAATCTTCGCCGTTTCAACGATTCTATGTATGAATACTGCCAAAGCTTTGACTATCTCGAATTTATAAACATAGGCGACAGGCTTATAGGAGCCGACGACGGACTTAAAGCAGAATACTGCTCTGACAGCTACGTTCATATGACCATAGAGGGCTACAGAGTATGGACTAAGGTCTTACGTGCCTACGCAAAGGACTTTTTGGAAATCGAAAGCACCTCCGACTGATAAAAAGCCGGAGGTGTTTTTTTATTGCTTATTCTTGTTTTTATACACAACGCCCTGCTTTTTCGGCAGAATTGTTATGTCCTTTACGGGGTATTCGGATTTTACAACAAACTCTACTGCTTCAGCCACGTCGCAGGCAGTAAGAGCAAACTCCTCTCCCTCTTTAGGCTCAAAGGGCGCTCTGTCATAAAAGCCCGTTCTTGTCATATCGGGATGAACCGCCGTAACATATACTCCGAACTTTCGCCCTTCAGTAAAAATACTTCCGCAGAAGGCGCTTAGAGCCGCCTTTGAGGCTCCGTAAACCGCTCCGTGGGGGCTGTCATGGCTTGCGGAATATGAGGAAACATTTATTATTTTTCCTCCTCCGCTTCTCTTCATTTCTCTTAAAATAACTCCGCAGATTATCATAGGGGCTTCAACGTTCACAGCCATAATCTCGTGAATTTTTTCATAGCCCAGCTCCTCGTGGGGACCGAACCACCCTACCCCGGCGCAGTTTATTAAAAGCTCTGTTCCCTTGCTTATTTTTTTTATTTCGTTTTCAAGCTTTTTGCCGTCCCGAAGGTCAATAACAAGGGGAGAAAAGCTCTCGCCTAAGTCCGTTTCTTCAAAATTCCGTCCTATTCCGTAAACAAGCCAGCCCATATTCAAAAGCCTTTTTGTTATTTCAAGCCCTATGCCTTTGCTTGCTCCGGTAACAATTGCCTTTTTCATAATCAGAAGTTATACTTATAAAAGGCAAAGTCATCGTCATTTACAAGATAAGTCCATACCATAATCTTATGATCTTCGGTTATATAGGGCGCCGTTGTTCCCAGCTCTGCGCCGTAAATTCTCTTAGTTCCGCCCTTTAAATCGCCGTTTCCGTCAAGATAACAATAGCTTATGCCGCCGTTGGTCTGCCACATAACCATAATGTCAGAGTCGGAAATTTCAACAACCTTTACATTTTCAATATCACCGTAATCCGTAATGGTTTTTGTGGTTGGGTTTATAACGCCCATTTGAGACTTAGAAACAGTGCTGACAAAAATTCTCGTTGTATCATCGTCGGAGCTTTTACTTTTTTCCGTACCTACTGCAATAAACTTATTCTCCCCGGCAATAAAGCCCTTAAGCTCTGTTTCCCCCATTTCCGAAGCCTTTGTCATAATACAGTCGCCGTAATATGAGGAAAGACCGCTTTTGGAAAGACTTGTTATAGCGTGGGTTCCCAGACTCTCCCCGTCAGTGGGGTCTACCTCAAAAAGACTTATTCCGTTAGTAAGCTGAAGAGCAAAATAATATTTTCCGTCGTCTAAAGCAGACATATTTCTTAAAGCGGTTTCTCTGCCCGTTGAGGTTTTATTAAGGCTTATGCCCCCTATATCCGCCTGAGTTTTTAAGGTTGTTTTGTTAAGAACAATACTTCTGTTGTTCTGATAATATTTGTTTTCATATTTATATTCCGTAACTATATCATTAATAAAAATATAGCTGTCGTCAACTCTTAAATCGCAAAGTCCGTCGGCTCCCATAAAAACCTCTTTGGCATAAATCTGACTGCCTCTGAAGCTGACACTGTTTACCTTGTTAAAGCTGTCATTATATTTAACAAGCTTATAAACAGTTGTTGAAGGGGAATAGCTGAGGTTGTCGTTTCCGAAAAGGAAGTAGTGATATGTTCCGTCATAAGCATAACCCCCGAATTTTTCGTCCGTAATATTTATCTTCTTGCTTTCCTGAAGAGTTCCGTCGCTTGAAAACATGTCGATATAAATATCCTCTCCGACGTTAATAATACCGTAGGCTCCTGTTTTATCAACGTAATAAGTAAATGTGTGTCCGCCGTCCTCATCTGTAACCCCTGTGGTGCTCAGTGTTGAATTAACAACAGCCAGCTCAGCCGCCCCGAAGGCATTAACGCTTAAAATCACTGCCATAACAAGGCTTAAAATAATTTTTTTCATCTGCTTATTCCTCCTTAAGTTCTTTCTTGTTTTTATTTCTTTGCTTATTATAACATAATATTCCTCCATTGTCATTAAAAACTTCCTTAATTGTTATGAAAAAGCTTTTGCCCTTATTTGTTTTATTTGACAAGGACATATTTTTGTCATATAATTAAATTATGATTTTATACCTTTTTGAAAGTTAGATGTGGTTATGAAAAAATTATTTGAAGCAATAAAAGAAATAACAGAAGAGCTTTTTTTATCGGCGTTTTTCAAAGCCGGCTTTGTTGCCGCAGTTATAGTTATTATATTCGGGGCGGCGTGTTTTTGCTATTATAACACTGTTGTAAAGGACTCAAACAGCCTTGCGGCTCAGGGTGAAGCCCTTGCGGAAGCCGACCTTTCCGATGAGTTTTATGAGGAAATAGCCTCACGCTTCAGAGACAGAAGCGGCGAAACATATAAGGACTATAAAATGACGGAAGGCATAGGCATAAGCTTTTACGGCGACGGCGGCGTTGTTGGTGAAAGCAGCGGCGGATATACAATGCCCGCTCTCCTTTCTCTTAACTTTTTAGACAGATATATTTATATTATGGGCAACGAGGGAGAAATGCCTGAGGTTGTTGCCGCAAGGCAGGGCGGCGTTCCAATGTATGCAAAGCCATTTACAATCCCAAGTGAGACAGAGCCTGTTGAGGTAAAGCTTTATAACGAATATGCCCAAAGCATCGTTCCCATACTCACCAATAACGGCGGTCTTAACCCCTGTGCCATAGAAGGTATTGAGGGAATAATCTCCGTAGAAGAAGACGGAAAAACCTATTTCACCCGAACTGAACCTGGCGAAGCCCTTTCCGTTTTAAAAGACAGTCAGGTTACCACAAGAGCTATGGAAAACAGACGGGGAGACATAGTTGTTGTTTTCTTTCAGGAGCTTCCCGAGGGATATTCTTCACAGCAGTATATTGACATTCTTCTTAAAATGCGAAGCTATCAAAGGCTTTTGGTAAACCAAAAATGCTTTTATGTTATAGGTCCTGTTTTAAATAATGACAGCGAAAGCGCAGCAGAGCTTGAAGCCCTTCTTGAAGAAAACTTCGGCGCATACTTTATAAACGCAAGAGAATATCTCTGTACCGATGCGGCTGAAAAATATAACATAACAATTCGTGATGAAAATGATATAAACAATATGGCTCAGGGAAAAGTCAGCAGCGTATTTTTAAACCGTGACGGCAATTTAAACCTTTACGGAATTTATGCTATAGCTGATATTTTAACCGAAAGACTTAATGAAAACGATAAAGACCTTTTGAAAATTGAAACAGTCTATGACGAGTGAGAAATGCTTGATTTGGGAGGCATGATAGATGAACAATACAATTTTAATTTTAGACAATTCAAAAGAAAACATTTATCTTTGCTCCATTCTTTTAAGCAATGAGGGCTTCAGCTTAATTACGGCTGAAAAAGGAGAAGAAGCCCTTTCAAAGGTTGATGAAACAATCGACCTTATAATTATGGATTTAAAGCTTAAAGACGAAAACGGTATTTTCATCTGCAAGGCTCTCAGAGAAAAAACAAACGCCCCCATTCTTATTTTGTCTGAAAACTCCGATGAATCTATTAAGGGGCTGGCTTTTTCGGCAGGAGCCGACGACTATATAACAAAGCCCTTTTCCTCCAATGAGCTTACATACAGGGCAAAAGCCCTTATTCGCCGCTACTGCACATATAAGGGCAGAGGCACCAAAAATGACGGAAGCGTAATAAAAATTAAACATATCGAGGTCGACCTTTCCGCAGGAACAGTTCTTTCACACGGCAATTTCGTTCCTCTTACCACGACTGAGTTTGACCTTTTGGCTCTTATGATAAAGGAACGCAAAAAAATATTCACCTATGAGGAAATTTTCGATAAAATTTGGCACGAGCCCTATCTCTATAAGGCTAACAATACAATTATGGTTCACATTAGAAAGCTGAGAAAAAAGCTTGAAACAGACCCTAAAAACCCCGAAATCATTAAAACAGCCTGGGGCAAGGGCTATTATATAGACTGAGACTATGAAAAATATTGAAAAAGACATTAAAACAAATAATTTTAAGCCCCTTTATCTTATTTACGGTGAAGAGGGCAGACAGCGTGATGACTGTGCAAACAAAATTAAAGCCGCTCTTCTGAATCAGGGCGCACAGGAAAGCGCCTATGAAACCGCCTTCGACCCCTACGACCTTATAAACGATGCCAATACTCTGAGCCTTTTCGGAGGCAAACGACTTATTTCCGTTAAGGATTCAAATGCTTTTTCCGGGGCTAAATATGAAAAGCTTACAGATTATTTTAAAAACCCCAATCCGGACTGCGTAATTGTTTTTAATGAGAAAAAAATAGATAAAAGAAGCCGTGTATATAAGGCTTTTGCCAAAGCAGGTTACGCAGTTGAATGCAAAAAGCCCACCGCAAAGGAGCTCAGGGCATATGCTTTAAGCCTTTCAAAGCAAAATAATCTGCCTTTTGAAGGCGCCGCCCTTGAAAGCTTTCTTTCTAATCTTGACGAAAGCTTCGGCTGCTGTAAAAACGAATTTGATAAGCTTGCCGCTTTTACTATGGGCAGAAGCCGTATTACCCTTTCCGATGTGGAGGCCGTAACTACCAAAAAGCTTGAAAACAGAATTTTCGACTTAATCGATGCCGCCGTAGGCAGACAGCCCAAAAAGGCTCTTGACATACTCTCGAACCTTATTTTGCAAAAAGAGAGTGATGTGGCTATTCTTGTGGCTCTTTCACGCCAGTTTCGCCTTATACTTCAATATAAGTTTCTTTCCAAAACCACATCTCAAAGCGAAATGGCTAAAAAGCTGGGGGTTCACCCCTATGTGGCTTCAAAAACTGCGGCTCAGTCAAGGAATTTCACAAATAAACAGCTTCTCGGGGCTCTTGCCGACTGTAAAAATATGCTTAAGGAAGGCTTCTCAGGCAATATAGATCTTACCTGTGCCATAGAAATCCTCATATTAAAATACTCAGCTTAACTGTAAAAGTCTCAAGTCAGCGGCAAGGCTCCCCTTGAGGGGAGCTGCTGAACGCAGTGAAGCTGAGAGGTGAGGGATTTTCCTATCCAAGAACTTCATTGTTCCCTATTACTAATAAAAGGATAATCAACCATGAAATCATTAATCATAGCAGAAAAGCCCTCTGTGGGCCGTGACATAGCCAAGGTAATAGGCTGTACGGGCAAAGGGGAGGGCTTTTTATTTAACGAAAATTATATTGTCAGCTGGGCTTTCGGTCACCTGGTTACCCTTTACGACCCTGAGGACTACGATGACAGCCTTAAAAGATGGAAACGTGAAACACTTCCCATTATTCCCCAAGAGATAAAGCTTAAGGCAGTTAAGGACGGCAAAAAACAGCTGAATGTCCTTAAAAAGCTTATGAACGACAAAGAAGTTGACCGCCTTATATGCGCCACCGATGCCGGAAGAGAGGGCGAGCTTATTTTCCGCTACATATATGCCTACTTAAAGTGCAAAAAGCCCTTTTCAAGGCTTTGGATTTCCAGCATGACCGACAAGGCTATAAAAGACGGCTTTTCCGCCCTTAAAGACGGCTCCGAATACAACAATCTCTACCTCAGCGCAAAATGCCGCAGCGAAGCCGACTGGCTTGTAGGCATAAACGCCAGCCGTGCCTTTACTCTTAAATACAATGTGCTTCTTTCCATAGGCAGAGTTCAGACCCCTACCTTAGCCATAATCTGTCAGCGGCAAAAGGAAATAGACGCCTTTGTTCCGCAGGAATATTACGAGGTTACTGCAGATTTCGGCTCATACACAGGGCTTTACATAAACAATAATGATACTAAAATAAAAACTATAGACGAAGCCAACCGTATCATAAAAGAAACACAGGGCAAGGAAGGCTTTGTTAAGTCCGTAAAAAATGAAGAAAAGAAGCAGGCTCCCCCTTTGCTTTATGACCTGACGGAGCTTCAGAGAGACGCAAACTCAAAATTCGGCTTTACGGCTCAAAAGACACTTTCATTAGCCCAAGCCCTTTATGAAAAGCGAAAGATGATAACCTACCCCAGAACCGACAGCCGTCACTTATCCGACGATATGGTTCCCAAGATCAAATTAACCCTGAAGCAGCTTTCTATGACCGAAAACTACGGCGAGGCTTCCTCCTACGTGCTTTCTCTTCCGAAGCTGCCCGTAAACAAACGAATAATCGACAATTCAAAGGTTACAGACCACCACGCCATTATTCCCACAGACGGCAGTCTCCGCCCACACCTTCTTTCCCCTGACGAGTTTAAGATTTTCGACCTTGTGGCAAGGCGGTTTATGCAGGTTTTCTACCCTAACTACGTCTATTCAACCACTTCAATAATCACCGAGGTTAGTTCCTGCGCCTTCATCACTAAGGGAACCACCGTCATAACCCCGGGCTGGACAGCCCTGAACGTCACAGGCACGAAAAAGGAAAAGAAAGAGGACATTCTCCCCAACGTTATAGAAGGCGACCCTGAGACCGCCCAAAAGGTCACAAAAAAGAAAAAGCAGACCAAGCCCCCAAGCCCCTACACAGAAGCCGCCCTTCTCTCCGCTATGGAAAACGCAGGGCGTTTCGTTGAGGATGAAGCCTTAAAGGAACAGCTTAAGGAAAACGGCTTAGGCACTCCTGCCACACGTGCAGGAATAATCGAGCGGCTCATAACCGTTAAATACATTACCCGAAAGGGCAAAAGCCTTATTCCAACGGAAAAGGGTATGAAGCTGATCGAGGTCTGCCCCAAAGAGCTTAAAAGCCCCGAAACCACAGGCAGGTGGGAAAAGGGCTTAGTCTCCGTTTCCAAAGGCAAAATGACTCCCGACCGCTTTATGGAAAGCATTAAGCGCTACGTCTGTTTTCTTGCTGAAAATCCCTTTAAAACCGACACAGGGGTAGTCTTTGCCCCCGAAGCGCCTAAAGGAAGGCGGTCAAGGCTTAAATCCTTAGGCGTCTGTCCCCTTTGCGGCAGTCCCGTTTTCGAAAACTCAAAGGCTTTCTACTGCTCCGGTTGGAAAAACGGCTGCAAATTCACCGTCTGGAAGGACGAACTTAAAGCCTACGGCGGTGAAGTAACCCCGGACCTTATAAAAACACTGCTTACGCAGGGCAAGGCTGAAAACATCGCCGTAACCCTTCCCCAAACCGCAGAAAAATGCACCTGCGATATAATTATAAACCGAAACATTAAAGGCTTTCTGGAGCTTAAGGGACTGAAACGTGTACAGCCCCCAACTTCAGCCCCTGAGTAGAACCTCGGGCGGGGTGCCGGGGTTCGGGCGGCGCCCTCAAATTCCTTTTCGCTTTCCTGCAAACTGTGATTTTATTCAAAAAATGCTGTTGACAAGACTTAATTTCTGTGTTAATAT
>JAJBVU010000293.1 GCA_020859645.1 Eubacterium sp.
GGTTTAATAATTTCATTTTCTGAAAGTTTAGTCTTTTCACGAACAACCTCTGCTTTACTGTCGGCTTTCCGCTCAGAAAATTTTGAATTATTTTCTTTAACAATTGATTTTTGATATTTCCTAACTGCCTTTTTATGAGCAGTCTGTAAAAAATCCGACCTTTCATCTTCTGCATTAACATTTGAGCTTGTATTGGTATTAACAACAGAAGTATAATCTTTTTGACTTACAAGCTCTTTTGATGTCTTTACAACACTTCTCCCGTAATCTGCCGTTATAATATCATTTGCGGCATCTGTTTTTATGATGTCGGGGGCTACCTTTTTGGCTTTACTGTTTATGAAACTTGGCTCATTTTCCCTATATGTAAAAGGTTCGTTGACAGTATCCGCAGCTTTATAAATTTCATCTTCGGATATTTCGTCAGACAAAACAACATCATTGACTTTTGCTTGATTTTCAGCTGCCGATTTTTTGCCGACAGGGTTTATTTTACGTCTTGTATTATTTATATAATTCTTATTCGCCGAAAAATTATCCTGCCCGATATTTTTAACGGGGTTATTATAAACGGAAGTTTTTATAATCTCGGCACTTTCAGAGGGCTGTAAAATCGGAGCAGCACTTTCTTCACGAACAATATCCCTGTTGCTTTGCTCTTTTATAATATCCTTGACAGCTTCACGTTGATATTCTTTTACAAGTCTGCCATAGCCCTGTTTTGGTGAAGAATTGTAAACCGCATTGTTTTCAGGCAGCTTTTCGGAATATTTCTCAGCCTGTCTTTCAGCTTGATTTTCAGCTTGGCTTTCTTTTTGCCCTTGTAAAGATTTATTCGGCTTTTGAAATTTTTTTACAGACTTCTTTTTGCTGTTCGGCTTGTCCTCATTCGCAGACTTTTCGCTTTCTTTCAGCCCCGACAAAATATCGTTTGGCTTTTCCCTTATGTTTGCTATGCTGTCTGCCTTATTGACAATGGGTATGTTGTCGGTGTTATTAATAACCGACTTTGCATTGTCATAATTTTTGACCATACCTTTGTCGGCTGTTTCGTGGCAGTCTTTAACCTGTTCGGCATAGCCTTTTTTCGCTGAAGAAACATAGGGTCTTGTATAATCATAGCTTACTGCCGGCTGCGGTTCGGATTTTCGGAAATTATTATAACCGTCTGTATTCCCATATGTATCGGCTTCAGCTTGCTTTTCTGTGTTGCCCTCTGTTTTCGGTGTGCCGTAGTTGATATAGTCGGCTCGCTGTTGAAAAGTCTCATTCGGTTGTTCAGGCAAAACATCATTTTGACCTAAAATCACAGGTTCATTGCTATAGTTTATAACATCGCTGTATTCCGGCTGTATTTCTTCTTCGGGCTGTTCAGCCTGTTGATTTTGAATAGTCTCATACTTGACCCTGTTCGCATAATTTTTATAGCCGGGGGAGTAGCTTTGTTGTTGAGTGATGTCATACTCCTGTGACATTTCCTGTTCAAACTGATTTTTCGGCAAGCTGTCATTGATTTTATTATCTGTCTGTGAATTGTTGCTTTCCCAATTCGGATTTTCTTTTTGCTGTTCCGAAATAAGCTGAGTATCTCCGAAAATCTGATTTTTACTGTCGGTCGGGGCTTTTATAATATCTTCAAGTCCTGTGTCATCTCTCACAAGCTGCTTTTGACTTTCGGAAATCTGCCCTTTATTAACAATGCTTCCTTGTTCATTTACAAAGCCCTTGTTTATAATACTGCCTTTTTCTCTGACAGCGTTGTCAAAATTGCTGTTGCTTTTCGGTTCTTGTTTCAAATAATCAAATCATCTCCTTTCAAGTTTTGTTTTCGGGACAATCTTTTTTTGACATACTTGCCAAAGCAAAAGCAAAAAATCCCACACAGCCGCCGAAAACAGAGCCGCTTATAAAGCTTAAAATTAATAGCATAAATCTCACTCCTTCATTTCTTCGTATTCGTTTTTGAAAATCTGCTGATTTTTTATGTTTTCCGTATGGTCGGCATAGTAAAGCGACGTTAAGTAATAACTCCTAAAATACTTGATTTTGGCTTTGGATTTTTTGACCGCCCTTAAAACCGCAAAAATATCCTCATACCAAATTTTCATAAAACGGCTCTTAACAAGGTCTGCGGGCAAGTTCTTTTTGCCTATACGAACGGTCAGTGCTGATGAAACCATAGTTTCAGCCATAAGCTGAACCATAAAATCCACCTGTTTCATTTCCTCATCACTGCACTGAGCCTTGACAGTGTCCTCATAGCAAATATTTTCTTTGATGATTTCCTCGTAGGTGTGATAATCTTCTCTCATCGTATCGTTATCGATATTATTTTGATAAGATATGATAGGATTAGTATTTACTTCGGTTAATATATTGCTTTTATTAGTATTTATTTGTGCGGTGTTTTCCGATAACGGGTTTTCTGAAATCGGGTTATCCGATGTGGGTTCTTCCGCTTTTGGATTTTCCGATTTTGATTTTTTGTTTTTTACCGAAACGGCTTTTTCCCAACTCGGCTGTATGCCTGTTGTTTGGCGACTTTCAGCCTGTTCGGGATTTTCCCGTTTAGGTTCGCAATGCTCATATTCGGAGGATACACCATTATTTTCCGAAAGATTTTCTATGGGCTTTTCATATATGGTATATTCAACATCTTTAAAGCTGCCGTTTTAGCTGCGGATTTGCCTGCGTGAAACATATCCGCAGTTTTCAAGCTCTTTCAGAGCTGCCGAAACACTGGCAACACCGTCCTTAGCCATTGCCGCAAGCCCCTTTACAGAGTATTCCCAAGTATCGGGAACACTAAGCATAAAAGATAAAAGACCCTTTGCTTTAAATGACAGTCTTTTGTCAAACAGGTGATAGTTGCTCATTACAGTATAATTGTGGGTTTTCTCTACACGTATCTTCATAATGTGTATCCTCCTTTATAGGTTTAAAAATTTTAAGCTATATATAAAAAGAAGCTACGAAACGGCGGCAGTGTTTTTGCCTTGCAGTTCCATAACTTCTTCAAGCTTCGTTGTAAGCATTGCGTATAATTTTGTGTTCGTGGGGAACTTGTCGTCAAAAGGTATAATTGCGTTTCCAGCACAGAGCAGTCCTGAACCCGATGCTGCGTTTGATAAATAGCCAAGCTGATTTTGGCTTATATTCAAGATTTTTCCTAATTTCATTCTGTCAGCCGGAGACTGATTTAACATCATTATGTATTCCGAATTGTCAAGCATTTTGCTTGCGATTTCGCTGTCCAACAGGTCGCCTACATTTTGGGTAACGCCTGTGCAGATTGCTCCGTACTTTCTCGCTCTTTTCCATAAGCTTTTAAGGAACTGAGCCGAGAACTGATTATTAAATAACAAATGGGCTTCATCAACTACTATCCAAGTGTTGCGACCCATTAAACGATTACTTGTGACCCTGTTCCATATTTGGTCAAGTACAACCAACATTCCTAAAGTTTTGATTTGGTCGCCGAGGTCTTTTATATCGAATACTACAAATCTGTTGTTTACGTCCACGTTTGTATTGTGGGCAAAAAGGTTAAATGAACCTGTGGTATAAAGACCGATGATTTTCAATAAGTTTTCTTTCTCAGCCTGCAATTCCGGTTCTTGTATTTTCTTTAATTCTTCACGAAAATCCATAAGTGTGGGCATAACTGAATGGGGCTTCGAAAAGTAGCTTTCGTATAATCTGCGTAACACAAGGTCAACAAGGGTACACTCAGCACCCGTAAGACCCGTGCTTCTCTCTTTCTGCAGAATTACATCGAGTAAAGAGAACATAAACTCTGTTTTGAAAGCTATTGGGCTTTCGTTTGACTTGTCATCATCGCCGCCGCTGTAATCAAGTGTAATGTCGAGTGGGTTGAAATATGTTTTTGTATCAAGGCTTATTTTTATGACAGCACCGCCGAAATTCCGGGCAAGTACGGCGTACTCACTTTCGGGGTCGATAACGAGAATTTCATCATTCGGGTAATTAAGTAAAATATTCAATAATTCTCGCTTTGTAGCAAAAGACTTTCCCGAACCGGGCGTACCCAAAACCCACCCTGCGGGATTTTTCAAGGCTTTCCTGTCAAACCTTGTTTGTTCCTGTTGAAAGAAGAAAATCATCTACATTATAGTCTGTGATAACTTCCTCTGTTCCGTTGTTGAAATATGCCGAAACAATCATTCCTATGGGATCAAAAGTATCGTTTTCGGTATATTCTGTCTTGTCGGGAAGTGTGGTTACTGCAATGTTTGTTACAATTCTTTCCGAAACAACGATTTTAACAGTGTCTGTAAAACCGTCCTTAATTACAGTGATTTCTTCTGTGTCTGCCGAAACAGTTACGGGAGCAACACTGTAATCGCTGATTTCAGCTGATGTATTATCGTTATAATATGCGGTCACAACCATACCGTCAGTGCTGAAAGTCTGACCGACAACATAGTCAATCTTATCAGGTGAAGTTGTGACCGAAATACCTATGATTTCCTTTTCTATTACAGAAACTTCAACTTCTGCTGAAACACCGCCGACCGTAATGTCAACAGTTGTATCTTCTGTTGTCAAAGGCTCTGAGGGGTAAGAAATAGCTGCATTATCATAAGTCATTATTTCTTCTTCGCCGTCATTGTATGTTACCTTAATAACTATGCCTTCGGGATTAAAGACTTCACCATCTACATAATTATCTTTCGTGGGCTGAGAAATAATTTCAACGTTTGTTACCTCTTTGGCAACAACGCTTACATTTACAACGTCATAATATCCGTTATAAGTAATGTAGACTTTTGTCTGTCCCATAATAAGTGTATCTGTGTCAATTTCATAGCCTGTGACTTCCTCGGTTGAGCCGTCACTGAAGCTACCTGTTACAACCATTCCTTCTGTACTGAAGGTCTGACCTACAACATAGCTTGTCTTAGGATTTTCAGTTACTTCAATGCCTGTCAGAACCTTTTCCGAAACAGTTACATCAACGGTTGTGAAAAGACTGCCGTAGGTGATGTAAATAACTTCGGTGTCTAATGAAAGAATGGGGTTGATTATTGAATAATCGCTGATTTCCTCCGTTGTGCCGTCATTATACGTAATGCTGACTGCCATTCCCACCGGGTCAAAGGTCTGTCCGGCAAAATAATAAGAATTGTCGGGCTGCTTTGTAACTTCAAGTGAAACAATGGATTTTTCGCTTACAGCTATTGAAACACTGTCAGAATATCCGTCCTTGCTCACAACTATTTCTTTTGTGTCGGCTGATATTGTTGAAGGTGAATATTCATAATCTTCTATAATTGCCGATGAACCGTCATTGAATGTAGCTTCCACCTCAATGCCGCTTAAGTCAACGGTTTCACCGACCACATAATTGATTTTATTAGGGGCTTCAGTGATTTTAATGCCTGTTATTTTCTTAGAAACAACATTTATGGATATTTCGGCTGTTTTGCCGCCTATTGTAATTGTGACTTCTTTATCATTAGTAGTCAAGGGGTCTGTGGAATATGCCAGCTCATTTGAACCGCCTGTCACATACTCTTTGCTGCCGTCATTGTAGGTAACTTCTGCAATCAAGCCGTCTGCGTTGAACGTTTCACCCTCAATATAGCTTGTTTTACTCGGCTCAGAAATAACTGAAACGCTTTCAACTTCCTTTGCCGCTACGCTGATATTAACCGAAGCAAAATAACTTTCATATGTTATAAGAACCGCTGTATCATTTGTACTGAGTACAGAGGGGCTTACGGAGTAGTCTGTGATTTCTTCAGATGTTCCGTCGGAATAATTTGCCGAAACAATCATTCCCGCATTATTGAAAGACTGTCCTGCAATGTATGAAATTGTGTTAGGCTGCTGTTCAATGCTTATTCCTGTCAAGACTTTTTCCGAAACGGAAACCGCCACTGTGGTGAACAGGTTATCGTAAGTCACATATACTAAGCTTGTTCCGCTTGTTAATGTGGGGTTGGAGATTGTGTAATCTGTGATTTCTTTGGAACTTCCATCGTTATAGTAGCCCATAACGGTCATTCCTGTGCTGTCAAAGCTTTGTCCCGAATAGTAGCTTATCTTTGTGGGCGGCACTGTAACAGCTATGCTTGTAAGCACGATGTCGGAAACTGAAATTTTAACGGTGTTGGAATATCCGTCCTTTGAAATTACAATTTCCGTTGTATCGGAAGTCACTGTTTCGGGGCTTACGGTGTAGTCGGATATAACAGCCGAAGAGCCGTCATTGTATTCTGCAACTACTGTCATACCGCTTGGGTCGAAAGCCTGCCCTGTGATATATGCTGTTTTGTCGGGGTATTCTGTGACTGAAATGCCTGTAATGGTTTTGTCAACCACACGAATGGGAACAACTGCCGAAGCACTTCCGGCATAAACAGTTACATAATAATCAGATGTTGTTAAGGGGTCTGATGAATACAAGTATTCATTCGAAGCAAGGTAAGAGGTTGAGCCGTCATTGTACTCGGCGGCTAAAACCATACCGTCTGTGTTAAAGCTTTCTCCGGCGATGTAACTTGTTTTATTCGGCTGAGATAATATGGAAATGCCTGTCATGGAAGGCAAAATAACACACGGCGGCAACCCTGTGCTTAAGTGGATGGCTCACAACGTAGTCATTGAACAGGATGCCGCTGGGAACATCAAATGTAATAAGCAAAAGTCCACCGAGAAGATAGACGGAATTGTGGCTACAATTATGGCACTTGACAGAGCTGTAAGAAACCAGCCCAACGTTTATGATACTCGTGGGCTTTTAATTTGGTAAAAGTGAGGTGTATTAAATGGGCAAGATTTTAGATTTTATTAAAAGGGCAAGAGAAAGACCCAAAAACTACTACTCCAGTCCGTCATTGCAGTATATTTTCGGCAGAAGTGCCAGCGGAAAAATAGTAAATGAAAGAACGGCAATGCAGACTGTTGCCGTTTATGCCTGTGTCCGTATTTTATCCGAAGCTATAGCTTCATTGCCATTACATCTGTATAAATACGGTGACAGGGGCAAAGAAATGGATACAA
The DNA here is from genome assembly GCA_020859645.1 of Eubacterium sp. GTDB lineage: Bacteria > Bacillota > Clostridia > Lachnospirales > CAG-274 > JAJQCI01. The sequence continues at coordinate 7,030 of JAJBVU010000293.1, forward strand.
CACATCCGCTATATAGAATATTGCATGATGAGCCGAACTCGGAAATGACATCTTTTATTTTCCGTGAAACACTTATGCACCACCTTTTAATTTACGGCAATGCCTACGCTCAGATTTTAAGGGACGGAGCAAACAGAGTTGTAGGGCTTTATCCTCTCTTACCCAACAAAATGGAAGTGGACAGGGACGAGAAACAGCGGCTTATATATAAATACAATCGTGACGATGAAGCAAATCCAAATGAAAAAGAATACGGCACGATTTATTTTTCACAGGAAGAAATACTTCATATCCCCGGTTTAGGCTTTGACGGACTTGTCGGATACTCCCCCATTGCGGTAGCGAAGAACGCTATAGGCATTTCGACAGCCTGTGACGAATATAGCTCCGAATATTTTAATAACGGAGCATACCCCGGCGGAATTCTTTCAACTCCGAATGTTCTCAAAAATCCCGAACAGGTTCGGGCAAGCTGGAACGAAGCCTACGGCGGCACAGGCAACGCTCACAAAATAGCGGTGTTGGAGCAAGGAATGACATTTCAGAAAATATCCCTATCCCCGGAGGAATCACAATTCTTGGAAACAAGGAAGTTTCAGCTGGACGAGATTGCGAGAATTTTTCGTATTCCTCCACACATGATAGGAGATTTGGAAAAATCCAGCTTCAACAATATAGAGCAACAATCGCTTGAATTTGTACAGTACACTCTCCAGCCGTGGATTATCCGCTGGGAACAAAATCTGCAAAAGGCATTGTTGTTGCCTACGGAAAAAGACAAGTATTTTGTTAAATTCAATGTTGACGGCTTACTCAGAGGGGATTACGCAAGCCGAACAGCCGGATATGCTTCGGCATTACAAAACGGCTGGATGTCAGTCAATGACATCAGAGAGCTTGAAAACCTTAATCCGCTATCCGATGAACAAGGCGGTAACACATATATGGTAAATGGCACAATGACCCGCTTATCCGATGTGGGTGCGGCATATGGCATAGGAAAGGAGGAAAACTCCAATGCCCAAGAATAAAAAGTTTTGGAAATTTAAGAACCAAGCAGAAGAGAACGAGGCTTCTCTTTATTTAAATGGTGAAATTTCCGAAGAAACATGGTGGGGGGGGACGAGGTAACGCCCCAGCTTTTCAAAGATGACCTCGCAAAGTGCAGCGGAAACATATCCGTTTGGATTAATTCTCCCGGCGGTGACGTGTTTGCGGCGGCACAAATCTATAATGCCCTCAGAGATTACAAGGGCAAGGTAACCGTAAAAATTGACAGTCTTGCGGCTTCGGCTGCTTCGTTCATTGCTATGGCTGGCGATGAGGTTCAGATTTCCCCTGTCGGCATGCTTATGATACACAATCCGTGGACATTAGCGGCCGGGGATAGAAATGACTTACAGAAAGCCATTGACATTTTGGACGAAGTAAGGGAAGCCACAATCAACGCTTATGAAGAAAAAACAGGATTAAGGCGCAACAAAATCACTCAGCTTATCGAGGACGAAACTTGGATGAACGCAAAGAAAGCCGTAGAGCTTGGTTTTGCCGACAAGATTATGTTCTCAGATAAAGATAAAGATGATGACGAGGACGAGGGCGAGGACGAGAAGGAGAAAAATCCCTTTGAACCCAATCCCGATGAACCCGAAAATCCCGATGACCCTGACAAAGATGATGATGACGAAGATGAAGATGACGAGGACGAAAAGAAGAAACTCGACAATATGACTTCTATGCTTTTCACTCGCAAAACCGCCTACAATTCATTTTTTGCCAAAGTCAAAGAAGAAAGTAAGCGTAAAAAGGACCCCAAGCCCCAGCCTACAACAGGCACAAAGGCATCTGAACTCAGACGCAGACTGTATGATTTAATCTAATAGGAGGACTACAAAATGAAAAAATCAATGGAACTCAAAGAAGAAAGAATGAGAGTGTGGACAGAAGCTAAGACTTTTCTCAAAGAACACGAAGCAAAGGACGGCACACTTTCAGCAGAGGACACCACTACATATGAGAGAATGGAAACAAAAATCCAGAATCTCACAGCGGCAATTGAAAGATATGAAAGACAGGAAAAACTTGACGAAAAGCTCGGAACACCTGACAGAGACCCTGAAAAAGGTCAGCCCGGTGCTGGGGCAAAGGATACAGAGGACAAAAAGGGAACAGCCAGTGCCGTTTACACAAAGGCATTCTGGAACGCAATGCGTAGAAAGAATTACTTCGATGTAAGAAATGAACTCTCTGTTGGTGTTGACACAGAAGGCGGCTACCTTGTTCCCGATGAATTTGAGAGAACCCTTATTGAAGCCCTCGAAGAAGATAACTTTTTCAGAAGCCTTGCTACAACAATCAAGACTTCCAGCGGTGACAGAAAAATTCCTGTTGTTACCGCAAAGGGCGAAGCTGAGTGGATTGACGAAGCAGAGGAATATCCCTTCTCGGACAACACATTCGGACAGGTAACTCTTTCTGCTTACAAGTTAGCTACAATCATTAAGATTTCCGAAGAACTTCTTAACGATTCCGCTTTTGATATGTCAAGCTATATTGCCAAGGAATTTGGCAGAAGAATTGCCGCAAAGGAAGAGGAATCATTCATTGTCGGTGACGGTAGCGGCAAGCCCACAGGTGTATTCACAAGCACCGACAGCATTGTAACAGGCTCAAGCTCTGACATCACTTTTGATGATGTGATTGATATGTTCTATTCGCTCCGTTCTCCCTACAGAAAGAAAGCTGTATGGATTATGAACGATTCCACAGTGAAGGCACTCCGTCTGCTTAAGGACAACAACGGCCAGTACATTTGGGAACCCTCCGTAAAAGCTGGAGAACCCGACAGAATTCTCAACAGACCTTTCTATACATCTTCATATGTACCCGAAATCGCAACAGGCAACAATGTCCTTGCATTCGGTGATTTTTCTTATTACTGGATTGCAGACAGAACACAGAGAACCCTTAAGAGACTGAACGAAATCTACGCTCCCACAGGTCAGGTTGGTTTCCTTACGAGCGAAACAATAATCGCACGGTAATCGCACGATTTATCTCACGCGTGCGATTATTTGTGAGATTATTATCGCATGCGTGTGATTATTCGTGAGATTACAGGAGGGCTTTTAATGGACAAATCGGCTCCAATTCCAAGAGGCGAACACGAAGAATTCTGCAAGCGAATAGAGGAAGAAAACCAACGGCAGGACAAACGCATAGCCTTGCTTGAAGAAAGCATTAAGCAGTATTCTGCGTTGGCAAGCTCCGTTGAAAAGCTGGCAGTAAACATGGAGAACATGCTGAAAGAACAGGAAAAACAAGGAAAGCGGCTCGAAGCTCTGGAAGGTCGAGATGGAGAAATGTGGCGTAAAGTCACAGGGTACATTATTACCGCCGTAGTCGGAATTGTAATCGGCTACATTTTTACGCAATTCGGCATCAGTTGAGTTTTGAGTTGAATTTTGAGTTGAGTTTTCTTGTTGAAAACAGCTTAATTCAACTGGACTGAAGGCTTCGGCGGCCGAACTCTCGTTGAAAACAAGCTATTTCAGCAAGTTACCAGCAAGTTAAAAAATCCCAGAAACAAGGCAAAAAACACACAAAAGTAATTACTTTTGTAATTACTCTGCAAATTAATTTTTTTGGAAAGGTGGAATTTTACATGAGTAAAGCATGGTTAAAAGCAGCATGTATCAGAGCAATTAAAACAGTTGCTCAGACTGCGATTGCGTCCATTGGCACATCAGCTGTACTTGATGAGGTGAACTGGGTAGCAGTTTTATCAGCCTCTGTTTTGGCTGGGCTTCTGTCACTTCTTACCTCAGTGGCAGGACTGCCGGAGGTGAGCGAATAAAATGAGTATAAATATAACTAAGTGTACAAGCACTACAAACACAACAGCCAAAAGCGGCAGAAGCATAAAATATATAGTTTTGCACTATACTGCCGGAACAACATCAAAAAGCGGAACAGCTAAAAGTGTAGCCCAGTATTTTGCCAATTCGTCTGTTCAGGCTTCGGCTGATTTCATAGTTGACGATGAGAATATTGTACAATTCAATCCCGACATTGCAAACAGGTATTGCTGGTCTGTCGGTGGCAGTAAGTATTCTTCCCCCTCTACTTCACTGGGGGCTTCGCTGATTACAGAAGCAGTGAAAAATATATTAAAAGATGCTGATTATACCTACTCGTCAAACATAGTAGCTGCGATTTGTGCAGTTGTTGTCGGTATTTTAGGAACAGCTATAAGTTATGTGTTTTTAGGCATTGGTTTTACGGCTGCAAATATTATCTGTATAACTTTAATGGCTGTGATTATTTGGGTTGGAGCAATGCTCGGCTATGATAAGGTAACGCAGCTTTTGGAGCAGATTAAAAATTTAGGGGTATGAATATGTGGTTAGTTATTGGTTTGTTAGTGTTTCTTTTCGCTTTGGAAGTATGGGTAGCTATATTGGCAATTATAAACGGTCTTAAAGTTTGGAAACTGCTTAAAAATGCTGAAGTTAGTATTAAAAACTGTAAAGAAACGAACGGTGAGGAAAATGACGAATTTAGGCGTGAGGTAACAGAGTTAACCACAGCAAACAATTTAGTAGAGCGGAGGTTAATGAGATGGTTGATACATCTAAAATCAGTGTAAACGGAACAGAATACACAATAAACAGAATTTTAAAAGATGACAAAAACTATATATGTCTTGCGGATTTGGCAAATATGGGATTTGATATTGGGTACAACAGCAACACAAAGACCCCCACGCTTGATAATGCAGTGAAGGATATTACTGTGAGCGTGGACGGAGAAACTAAAACATTAGCAATAGAATTTTAAAAGACGGGAAAAATTATGTTTGCCTTGCAGATTTCGGGGGTAAAGGTTTTGATGTAGGCTATAATGCTTCGACAAAAATACCTACTCTTGACAATACCGTTAATGAGATTTCTGTGAGTGTGGACGGAACAAAGGAAATGTTGAGGCTGTGAATATCAGCGATTATAACTACTGTAAGCTGAGAGATTTGGTGGGCGTAATCGGCGGGTACGATGTTGGGTACAGTAACGGTACTGTGACGATTAATTCTAATAGCTGATAAAGGTTAGTTGAAAATTTGGGGTACGGTGAAATTCGCCGTACCCTATTTTTTACGAATCTAAAACACTATAATAAACTCGCAAATGTCAAGTTGCAAGCTTGTTATAGTGCGCTAACTAAAATTAAGAAAAATTAAGATTTTTATTTTTTCATATGGGCAATTAAAAGCTAAAAAAAGTAATTGGTGTCTTGTTGGTGTCTCCTTATTTTTATATTTGCCTAAAACACCAGTAAATTCAACGTTTTTTGAGAGTGGAGATGAGGGGAGTCGAACCCCTGTCCGAAAACCCGTCGGACAGAAACTCTACCATTATAGTCTGCTCATTTGAATTCCGAAGGCAGGCGCCGAGAGACAGGCTCAAGACTTCGTAGGCTTAATGGGTGCTTTTCCTTACGCAAAGCCGATAGTAAGAAAGGTTGCTCACATTGTCGATGCTCCGAGCCGAAGGCGTGAGAACCCCCGGAGGAACAGCTGCCGCTAATTAGGCAGCAATAGCAAAATTATCGTTGTCGATTAATTTTAAAAAAGTTTGGGTTCTTAAGGAATTACCCGTTTCCAATGGCTATTCCGTCTTTCAAAATCCCCGTCGAAACCATTACATCCCCTAATAAGCAAAGACAAAGGGCTTAAAAGCCGAATTAATTGTCTTTGCTTTTTGAGTAATAAAATTATATCACGAATTTTTATTTTAAGCAACCTGTTTTTGTTGCTTAATTCTTACATTTTTATTTCATTTGGGTCATAAAATTACATTAAAACCCCGCTTTTTAAGGGCGGCTTCGGCACTGACCAAAGCGGCGTGAGACTCTAAGGAAATGTTCATAACGCCCTCTGAATAGTCACGGTTGTTTATAATGCCTAGATTCTTAATGTTTATGTTGAGAACGCTCAAAATAACAGCTACCTCGGCGATTGCACCGGGACGGTCTGAAATATCCACCTTGAAATCGAAGGTTTTGCAGAAGCCTCTGCCGCCGCCTGTGCTGAAAGAATCTCTGTATTCCTTGGCATCCTTAAACATTGATGAAACGTCCTCGGTTTTGCGGCTTTCAACCGCTTTTTTGAAGTCGTTGATTTTATCGGAAAAGACAGAGAGAACCTTCAAAATTTCGTCTCTGTTTTCAGAGCAGATACCGCTCCACATTTCAGAGCTTGAGGAAGCTATTCTCGTTATATCCTTAAAGCCTCCTGCCGCAAGCTCATGCATATTTCCGTCATCGTCAAGACTGCTGACAGTGTTTACCAAAGCGGCGGCAATAATATGGGGAACGTGGCTTACAGCCGCCACAATGTGATCGTGCTTATAAGGGTCGATAACAAAGGGAATTGCTCCTATATCGGCTACAAGCTTTTTATAGCTTTCCACAAGATCGGGGCTGACATTGGGGGAGGGGGTTATTATATAAAATGCGTTTTCATACAAGTCCTCTTTTGCCGCCTGAAAGCCTGTTTTTTCAGAGCCTGCCATAGGGTGACCCCCTATATAGTTTATGCCATTAAGCTCCGAAAGCTCTTTGTAGATTTCGCCCTTTGTGCTGCCTGCGTCGGTTAAAATACATTCCTTTTTTATAATAGGTACCAACTGCTCAGCGTAAGCACAGATTTTATCAACGGGAGTACAGAGAAAAACTATGTCGCAGTCCGAAAATATTGATAAATCAGTGTTTGAATATGCGGTCAGAACCCCTTGTTCAAGTGCCTCAGCCATAGGCTTTTCACTTCTGCTGTAGGCGCAGACCTCCATTCCGCATCTGTTTTTTAATGCAAGGGCAATTGAACCGCCTATGAGACCAAAGCCCAAAATACCTGCCTTTTTCATTTAAAAAATCCTTTCTTCAAGCTGAACTATGGGCTTAATTGCTTCCATTAGGCTCTTAAAATCTTCAAAGTCCAAAGCCTGTGAGCTGTTTGTTGAGGAGTTTACGGGAGTAGGGTGAACCTCAATAATAAGTCCGTCTGCACCGACTGCCGCCGCTGCTTTGGCAAGGGGCTTAATGCATTCCTTAACAAAGGCTGCGTGGCTGGGGTCAATTACTACAGGCAAATGTGACTTCGACTTGATTACGGGAACGGCGCTTAAGTCGAGAGTATATCTTGTAGAAGTCTCGTAGGTTCTCATACCTCTGCAGCAGAGAATGACCTTTTCGTTGCCGTTTGACATAATGTATTCAGCTGAGTTTAAAAGCTCGTCAACCGTTGCCGCAAGCCCCTTGTAGAGAATGACAGGCTTCTTTGTATCGGCACATTCCTTAAGTATTCCGTAATTTTCCATATTTGAGGAGCCTACTATAAGAATGTCGCAGACCTCAGCCGCTTCCTTAACAAGTGACTCTCTTCTGACCTCAGCCGCAAGCTTAATATCTGTTTTTGACTTAACTTCTTTGAGTAAGTCGCCTGTTTCGTGAGTATAAACACCGCAGCGGAGAACCTTTGCTCCCGACGCTTTAACCTCTTCAGCAATCTGCAAAAGCTGTTCTGCTGAGTCTGCTGCACAAGGTCCTGCAATAACAGTAAAATTGTCTACGGAAAATGTAACGCCGTCGGCGTCTATAACCGTAGGTTCGGTTCTGAATTTTTTATTTGCAAGCTTATAGCTTTCGGTGACGTGAACAAGCTTGTCTACACCGGGGAAAAGCCTTGTTGTGTCGGGAACCTTCTTCTTGTCGCCGATTATGCCTATTATGGTAATGCTTTTGCCCTGTGAAAGATGGGTGTTAAGCCCCAGACTCTCAATGTAGCTTTTTACGTTTTTTATGTTTTCCTCCGTTGCGGAGGGCTTCATAACAATAATCATTAAAATCTGCCTTTCTTTATAATCTTTATATTATTATTTTTATATTATTTTTTTTATTTTTTTTT
>JAJBVU010000273.1:0-1856 GCA_020859645.1 Eubacterium sp.
AATGTCTAAATTATTTTGTATCAAAAGATCTTTGACCATTTGGAAGCATTCCATTCCAAAATTGATGGTTTCTTGTGAAGGTTCGGAAGTTTTTCGGTTAGATGGTTTTTTATATGAAGCACAGGCTATTCTTATTCCATAGGTATTATCTTCATTACGTAAAAATTTATCTATTACTACGGCTTTTGTAGGGACACCCTTCATAAGTCTTTTAAAAAGCCAAGATGTACCTGTATATTCCAGACCATTAGATGATGAGTGATCATTACCTGCCGGAAGCCAACCACAGTATTCATTATAAGAGTTAAATACGGCAACGGCTGTATTGTCATAAGCATTATTAGGGTCGGGTCTGAGATAGACAGTATCACCTACATTAACGGAGAGAATACCCTTTTGACCGTTATTTCCGAAATGTTCATATCTTGTTCCGACAACTAAATATTCTCTTAAGATATATAGTTCTTCTCCGGTTTCAAGCTTTTCGGGCAGACCATAGTTTTCTTTGGTTAAAGGCTGTCCGACAGTGGTGTAGGTTTTAGGTGAAGAAGTTTGATATTGGTATGTATTAGAATTTGAAATATTTTGGGCTTGCGGTTCTTTTTGCTGTTCATATGTTATAAAACGGCAGCTTATTGTTAAGCCGTAGGTACGGTCAATATGTTGATATTTGTTTTTAACAACAGCTTTGACAGGAATGCTTTTCATAAGAGTATTAAAAAGCTCCGATTTACCCGTACTTTCAAAACTTGTAAGAGTACCTATGTATTCCTGCTTTGGAAGCCAACCGCAATAATAATTCCCTACTGTAAAGACAGCTATACCTGTGTTGTCGTGGGCATTGTCAGGTATTGGCTGCAGCATTACCTGATCACCTACATTTAACATTGCAATGCCTTCTTGACCGTTATTCCCGAAATAGTCGCAATTTGTTTCTACAATATCATAATTTCTTGAAGTATAAGTACCTTTTTCTTCTGTTACAGGTGTTATAGTATTAGCTTCAATTTTGGCAGCTTTATTTCTGTCTTCTTCTCTTTTGTAGTGTTCGGCTTTTGCTTCAGCAATAAAGCTTTCGTGTGAAGCTTCTTCAAAAAGTTGGTATAAATGATAAATTATAATTACAAGAAGAATATTAAAGATATTAACCATGTTATCAAGTCTTTAACTTTTTTATTATTCGATTATGGTTTAAGTTTTTGTTTCTTTTGATTTGGAAAGTGAATATTTGCCCGTACAAACCATATCATCAGCTAATTCAATTATTTTTTCTTTACCTTCGTTATTAACCTGATTAAACAGAGTTAATAATTTTTTTTCAGATTCATTTAAAACTGCATTTTTATTATATGCATTAGTGTTAAGTAGAAAGTCAGCACTTATATTTAGTATGTCCGATAGTTGCTTAATACCTTCTACATTTGGTTGTCTTTCGCCTTTTTCATATCTGGTATATGTAGTAGGCGTAATTCCCATTTTATTTGCTATATATGCACCGGTAAAGCCAGAGGTTTCTCGGGCAATCTTTAATCTTTCCGAAAATGTCATATTATCACCTCCATAATTTAAGAATATCATTTCTTTTAATTTCTGTCAATAAAAAATTACCAAAATGGTAACAAAAATTAAATTTAAGGCTTGACAAATGACCAATTCGGTGATAACATAAAAACAAGATGACCGAAATGGTCACATTTATATCAAGTGAAAGCAGAGGTGAAAGAATTGTTTCGTAATTTAGAAGCTGAACAAGCACGTAAAGCTTTAACAAATCAAGATATGGCTGATTATTTAAATATTAATAGAAAATCGTATGAAGCCAAAAAGAAAACAGGAAATTTTAAGCAAGCAGAAAT
>JAJBVU010000273.1:1866-14736 GCA_020859645.1 Eubacterium sp.
GATTTATTCAAAGTAAGTTTTGAATATTTGTTTGCTGAGACAGCGACGGCGTAAAAAGAAAGGCGGTGAAAAAAATGACAGACAGAGAAAAGGAACTTAACAAGAAGATTGAGGAATTTAACAAAAAAACAATCCACTTTTTGTGGACTGTTTTTATAAGTATGGTTGTGGCAATAATTACATCATTGCTGCTTATAAAGCTTGGGTTATGAAAATAAACAGGCAACTATATGGGTTATAAGAGCGGTAAAAAAGGCGACTACTGCGGGGACTAAGAAAGAATTAATCAAGAAGGACTTAAGTTCTATCCAAGATTTTTCATAGGGATGAAGTCCCTGAGCTGTCAGAGTAAATTCCGCATTGTTATCGCCCCATTTAAGGCAGCCGATTTTAACAAGCTCGTCAATATCAGCCATAAATTCTTTATCGACTATGGTGTTTGAGAAGTCGATGAATTTGGTTTCATCTTCTTTCAGGAAAATTCGGTGAGTGGGAGACCATTCGTCAATGACAAGAACATCGTCGGTTGTAGCGGTGATTTTGCGGAGTTCTTTTAGGAGGAAACGGCAGGTATGTAACATAACAGACATCCTTTCTTTTTTGTTTTAAGTATAACACATTCGGGAGAGGAAAGCAAAGTGAAAAGGCGGTGAGCAAATGAATTATGAAAACAGCGAAAGAATAAGCGTTAATGAAGCGGCGAAGATTTTAGGACGGCCGGCGCAGTATGTAAGGCTGCATTTAAGGGACGGAAGTCTCAGGGAGATTGGGGACGCAAAGCCCCCTGCTCCCGGGAGCAGCAAGTGGACGTATGACATTTATAAGAAAAGACTTTTGAAGTATGTAGGAGGGTAAGAGTATGACAATAAAAGAGTTAAACACCTCTCAGTCGCCTACGGCGACAGCTCCCCTCAAGGGGAGCCTTAAAGCGGGGCTACGTGACGATGAGGAGGGTAAGAGTATGACATATATTGAGAAGCTGAGAGAGGCTTTGCCGAATGTGAACGAAGAAACTGTGATTTGGAATTTGTGTCCGCTGGATGTGTTCGGAGCACCTGAGCCGGGACAGTATTTAAATAACTGCCTTGACAGGCGCAAACTCAGATGTGCGGAATGTTGGGAAAGGGAGTTTGAGGAATGACTTATATTGAAAAAGTAATGGAGACTTTTCCGGAAGCGAGCATAGCAACGGTTATCGGGACGCTGTGTCCCTTTGTTCTTTTTGGTCACGCAGAATTATTTACAACAATAGCAGATGAGAACGGTAAGAAGAAAGAAAAATGCAAATTCGACAATGAATGTGTGAAATGCTGGTGCAGGGAAATTGAAGAGGTTAAGAAAACAAAAAAGGCGGAAGAAATTATTATTGAATTGCTGATGAGACAGAAAGAAGTGGGAAGATGAAGGGAGAGTTAGGAAGTGACAGTTATTATTTTAGCGGCGGGTTTAACAGTGTTGTTTGCGGTTTGTTGTATTTGGGCGTGTGTTGTTGCGGCGGGAAGAAGGGAAAGGAAGTGGGGTAATGGCGTACAAATTCAGGAAAATACTTTCCATTCAGGAGGAGAGGGAGCTGGCGGTAAAGACGGCGAATTGCTTTGAATGTGAAAGTAAGCAAGGGTGCAAGTTTAAGCACAAGAAGAGCAGGCTGCCGGGGGAGCTGTTTCCCGAAGGGCTGGACTTTTGCCCGAAGATAAGAAATGAAAGGTGGTAAAATGACATATTGCTGTAATGAATGTAAAAACAAAGGCTGTACTGTAAATTATAAAAACAAGGCTAAAAACGAAATGATTACCAGTTTGAAGCCTTATTGCGGGACAAAAATATGCAAGGGCTATATACGCCCTTAAAGTGAAAGGTAGTGAAAAATGAACGAGAGGGAAAAGCTTAAGAGGCAGGAAAAAGCCAAAAGGCTTAGGTATAAAAGACCGTTAGCCAAAGATTTTAATGTTGAAGCCATAACAAACGACTTAAACGAAATGTATTGGGCTTGTACAGACATTAAAACAATGTACGGCGACGAGCCTATATATGATGAACTGATTGACGTTTTTGACGGTGATGATGAAGGGGTGAGGGAATTTGAAATTGCATTTTCAGACCTTTACAGCGACATCGAAAAGCTGCAGCAAGATTTAGAAGATTCGGTTTATGCGTACATAGGAAATGATTTTGAGTATGAAAAAGAAAATGTTTTCGACTTAATTTTTGCTGTGTTTCAGAATGTACATGGTCAGCTTTTGGGTTTTGACACATACATCGGTGACTATTTTTCACTGAGCGATTATGAAGCAGAGGCGGCTATGGAGGAAGCTTCAAAGAAGCTTGAAAGGCTTACAAAAAAGGAGCTTATTAAAAAGGTTCAAGTATGCGGAGCTGTTATGCTGGGGTATGTAGGCATTAAAAGCCGGTATGAAGATTTATCGGCTGCCATTGACATATTAAGGGCGAAAAACGTAGGCTTGTCGAGGGCTATAAAGAATGTGGCGGAAGCTTATGAAAAAGCCGAAAGGGAAAGCGAAGAGTTTAGATTTCTTTGGAAGCCTGCGGTTTTGGAGTATGACAGGCTTTTGGACGCTTTGCCGGAGGAAGTGTGGATAAGATAGGAGGTTTAAAGGAATGTTCAGCAAGTGTGAGGGTTGGACAAAAGAGGACTACATAAGGGAATTTCGGCTTATGTGGGAGTGGATAGCGGAGAAAACGGAGGAACGTAGGGAGTTTGTGGGTAAGCTTGAATATTTGGAGGGGCGGTTTAAGGGGTATGGAGGAGAGGATATGATGAACGATTGTTTCCTCTGTGAATTTTGTTCGAGTAAGGGTTGTTATGCTCCCGACTGCGACAAATGCCCCATTGACTGGGGGACGGACAAAAACGGTTTGAGTTTACTCTGTGATGATGGTGCGGCACTGTTTGAAAAGTGGGTGTTTACGGGTCGTTGGCAGGAGGCGGCTGAATATGCAAGGGAGATTGCAGAGCTGCCGGAGAAAGGAGATATAGAGTGATGAAAAGGTTTTATGTGTTTTTTATTATAACGGTTTTAGGATTTGTAATAGGTATGGCGATGTTGGGGAAAGACCCTGAGTGGACTGCGTTTATTTATTGGATGTTGGTATCGATGTGGGCGTGGTACGGAACGGAGCTTTTTTATTCAAACAAGGCTTTAAAGGCGGAAATAGCCAAGGCAAAAAGCAAGGAAAGGGTAAGAGTGAGGAACGAAAGAAAAAGACCGGAGACAATGAGGATATTTGCGGGGCTTCCGGAGAGGATGAAGGCAAGGGAGAGGAAAGCGGAGCAGGCAAAGATTTATAACGGGGATTTTATTAAGGAGATGTAGTGATGAAGGTAATAATCGAAGTAAATGACGATTATGAAGGGGCGAAGGTGAAGGCTCTGCTTAAGGAGCTTGAGATAAAGAGCTGCGACATTCAGCCCCGGGGCAGCCAAATGACAAGGCAGATAACAAAGCTTTTGGGGAATTTGGGGCTTTCGGTGGGCGGGAAGAATTTTACATATATGCTTTACGGAGTGGAGCTGTATCTTGAGGACAAGAGCCTGATGTATGCCTTAACGAAGGGGCTTTACAGGGAAATAGGGAAAAAGGTGGGGATGAGCTATTCGGCTGTGGGTAGGGGGCTGTATCAAGCAGTGAAGGACGCAGAGTTTAATAAAAACAAAAGGCTTTGTTATGAGGTGTTCGGGCTGAAGCTGGGGGACAAAGCTTTGGAGGGGAAGCTTACGGTTTCGGAGTTTTTAAAGGGGGTATGCGGATATATTGAGAGAGGAGGGTTTGAGAAATGACAAAGACCTATTTCGTTAAGGCTATGAAAAAGAAATTTAAGGCTATGAAAAAGAAATTTAAGGTTGGGGACAGGGTCTGCGACTATATGAAAGCAAAGGGGAAAATTGAAGGGGTTTATGATAATTTTTTGGTGGTGTTGTTTGATAAGGGGTATCGACAAAGCTTTACCTGGCATAAGGTGTATTTGGGAGAACTGAAGAAGTTATGAAAGATTACACCTCTCAGTCCGCTTTCAGCGGACAGCTCCCCTCAAGGGGAGCCTATTCTAAGGAAGGGAGCTGAAGAAGTTATGAAGAGGGGTAAAAAAAGGGAGAAGAAAAAGGAAGAGGGTATATTCCTTGTGGAAGCGTGCTACTGCAAGAGGTGCGGAGGGCTTTTGACCAGCAAGGAGGGAATTGAAGCGGGGTACGGGCACGTATGCAAACAGAAGGTGATAGAGGAGCAGCCCGACCCTAACCAGATTACGTTTTCGGAATTGGAAGGAAGTGAGTAAGGTTTGAAATGTTTGAACTGCGGTGAGGAGTTTCCACAGTTGGCGGTTAATCAGATGTATTGCTGTAAAGAGTGCGGTGATAAGTACAGAAGGACACACAATGTTCAGGAACTGTACCCGAGTTTAAGGTTTGAGTGTGCCTGTTGCGGAAAGACAGTAATTACGGAAGAGGGAAGCAGAGACAAAAGGACAAGGTTTTGTTCTCCGGAATGTGAACGGGAGTATTGGCGACACCAGTATCTGAAAGAAAATGTAAGTACACATCAAAGGATGAATTTTCACAGTGTTGAAGAGTATTTTTCTTATGAAAGGCGAACGAATAATGGGTAGGGGTAAGGCGTGGAGCGAGGAAGAGGAGGAATATTTAAAAGAGCAGTGGGGGAAGGCGTTAACTTCCGACATTGCGCGGGAACTGGGACGGAGTGCCGCTTCTGTAAACCAAAAGGCTCATAAAATGAGGTTGGGGCTGCCGAAGAGCAAGAAGATGAAATCGGTGCCGAAGGCACCGCTCGTTGAAAACCTGCCACGAAATTATTTTTTCAATTGCGACAGCAAAAGTTCTGAGAAAGTGGAGTCTTGCTTTGGGGCTTGCCCCGAAGCAAACGAATGTAGTTTGACCCGACGAAGGTGGAGTGAGGAAGAGAAGGACTATTTGAAAGACAAGTGGGGTAAGAGTTCTATTCCGAACATTGCAAAGAATTTAGGGAGGAGTGTTTTTGCCGTAAGAGAACAGGCACGGAAAATGGGTTTAGGGGCTCATTTGGACGGCGGAGCTAACATAACGTATAACCAATTCCGCAAGACAGCAGGCTTCACAAGCTACAACTATGCAAAGAACAGGCTTATAGCCAACGGATTTCCGGTTCACAAGCAAAAATGCAATAACTGCAGCTTTTTGATGGTGAACATCGAAGAGTTTTGGCGGTGGGCAGAGAAGCATAAGGAAATGATAGACTTTTCGAGGATAGAAAAGAATGCTTTCGGGAAAGAGCCGGAGTGGGTGGATGTCGCGCGAAAGGCTTCATTCTATGATTTAACGAAGAACATAAAAAGCAAGTGGTCAAAGGGCGATGATTTTAAGCTTGAAACGATGCTTAAGAAAGGCTGTTATACATATAAGGAGCTGAGCCGGGAGCTTAACAGAAGTGAAGCGGCGATTAAGCGGCGGATATGGGATTTGGCTTTGGATGATTATCCGCCTGTGAGGACTGAGAAAAGGTGGTGGACGGATGAGGAGGTGGAGAAGCTTCTTGAAATGAAGGCGGCGGGGTTTGGCTGGGAGCAGATAGGGGACAGGCTCGGACGGACGGGAATGTCCTGCCGGGGGAAATGGGAATGGCTTAAAAAATTAAAATAGGAGGAATGGCATTATGGTAAAAAATAAAAAGGAAAGCAAATTTAATGCATTAAAAAAGGCGGAAATCGAAAAGCTTATAAGTGTTTTAGATGTAAATTCCGTTTTTAACGGCGACAGACTTATATATCTTATGGCGAAAACAGGCATAAGGTTTTCGGAGGCGTTAGGAGTGACACCGCAGGATTTTGATTTTGAGGAGCATACGCTTTCAATAAACAAGGTATGGGATCGCAGAAGGAAGGAATTTAAGGGTGTAAAGACAAAGGCGGAAAACAGGACGGTGAAGCTTGACAGTGAAGCTTCAGGAAAGTTTGAGGAAATTATAAAAGGTATGGCGCAGGATGAGCGTGTATTTTCCGATGACATCGATTATAACGCTTCAGCTGAGGAAAGCTGCAGAGCGGCGGGCGTGCCGGTTGTTTCGGTGTTTGGGATAAGACATTCGTATTTGCTGGCGAATGGTGTGTGAAATTAGGCTATGAAAGATGAATTTATGGAAGTTTTCAGAAGTCTTTGTAATGGAAAGAATGCTTACTCTGTGTGGAGCGATATGATTGTGGCTATTGCCTGCACGATAAGCAACACTGTGGACAAAACCGAAAAGGTTTGGAAAAAACGTGAAAAAGAATTTGCAGCCAGAGCTGAAAGTATAGGCGGAGCTGAAAAGTTAATTAAGCTGTATAACGCTGTTGTAAATGCACTGGAAATAAATCAAGAACAAGATTTTTTAGGCAGTATGTTTATGGCTTTGGGCTTGGGCTCAAGCTGGTCGGGGCAGTTTTTCACACCGTATCACATAGCAAGAGCTATGGCAGAGCTGACAGGAGATGAAGAAAAGGCAATAAAAGAAAAAGGCTACATTTCTGTTGTTGACCCTTCCTGCGGTGCAGGGGTAACATTGATAGCAAAGTCAAACGCAATAAGGGCGAAGCGACCGGACTATCAAGATCACGTATTGTTTGCGGGACAGGACATTGACAGAATGGCGGGACTTATGTGTTACATACAGATGTCACTTTTAGGGCTTGCCGGGTATGTCTGTATAGCCGACACTTTGGCAAACCCACTAACGGGACATCCGCTTTTTCCAAATGAAAAAGAAGGTCAGGAGCTGTGGTATACGCCTATGTTTTTTTCTAAGGTTTGGCACTTGCGGCGAGTATGGCACGGAATGGATTTAATGAGAAAGAAGAGAGCGTAGTGGACAAAGAAGAACTTATAAACGAAATTTTAAAATCAGCAAGCGAGCTTTTCGGCGTTGAGTTTGAAAAAAACGGCAAATACAAAATAAGAGAATTGTCAAATAAAATTCACGTATTGCTTCAAGACTATTCGATTATAAAAACAGGAACGCAAATTATAGTTAGTAATCAGGACTGGAAATTTTATGCAACTAAATTTTTGGCTTGCAAAAAAATTGACGGGTTATCTCCCAGTACTCTCAGAAACTATAAATCAACGCTTAGGATGTTTTTTGAGCTTATCGGAAACAAGCCTTTGGAAGAGATAACGGCGGACGATATAAGGTTTTTTCTTGCCGACAGGATGTCAAAAGGCTCAGGAAAAACGAATGCCGATAATTACAGGCGGTTTCTTTCATCATTTTTTTCTTGGTGTGTTGATGAAGAGCTGATTGACAGAAACCCTATACGCAAAATAAAGCCCCTTAAGAAGCGCAAAAGCGAAAGACAGCCCTTTTCGGAAATTGAAATTGAGCAAATGCGCAACTACTTAAGAGGTAGACAAGGAGAGGCAAGGAACAGGGCGTTAATAGAATTATTACTGTCTACCGGCTGCCGAATATCTGAAGCACTGAACATAAAAACAGAGGAGCTGAATTTGATGACGGGTCAGGTGAAGGTATTAGGCAAGGGCGACAAGGAACGGATCGTATTTTTAAACGAAAAATCCAAATATTATGTTGAAAAATATTTGGAGGATAAAAGCCGAAACCCGAAATGCCCATATCTTTTCCAAAGTCTGCAAACAGCTAAGGGTAAAAAGAAAAATTTGCAGATTACAGGGGCAGAAGTCGCTGTGAGAAAAATGGGCAGAGATTTAGGTATAAGTGTATTTCCGCATAGATTTAGGCATACAGCTGCAACGTGGGCACTTCAAAGAGGTATGCCCATAGAGCAAGTGCAAAAAATGCTGGGACACGAAAAAATCGACACCACCTTAATTTATGCTAAATCAAATATTGATGATTTAGCAACTAATCATAAAAAATTTATGCAATAAAAAGTATGCGGTTTAAGGACGTGGAGCAGGCGTTTTAGTCGGAAACGATTAGGGTTTCTGTTTTGTGTTCTTGAAAATAGAGGCGTGACATAGATGTTTTATCCTGAAAGGGGTAGGGTTTCTATCTTGTGTCTTACAACGGCGTGAAGCAGACGTTTTGAATAATCAGGGTATCTGCTTTGTGCTGTCAGACGGACGTGGGGACGCCCGGCTTTAAGACCGGGGTATTCGGCTTTGTGTCCGCAAGTGAGGATTGGAGGCGGAAAAATGGCGAGGCCCATAAAAGAGGGGTTAGACTATTTTCCGCTTAACACTGTTTTTTCCACCGAATTTAAGCTTTTAAGGGCTGAGTTCGGAGCCAAGGGCATCACAGTATTAATAGTTATAATGATGTTGATACATCGGGAGCACGGCTATTATTGTGAGTGGCGTGAGGACATATGTTTGACAGTTGCCGAGGACTGCGGTTTCGGTGTTAATTCTTCATTTGTGTCTGAAATAGCGGGGGCGTGTTTGCGCCGAGAGGTATTTAACGAAGAGATGTATAAGAAATACAATATTTTGACTTCAGCTAAGATACAGAAGGTGTATTTGGCGGCGAAGCGAAATGACTTTTCAAAAATCTCGGAGAGGTACCTCTTGTTAAGTGCGCCCAAAAACAGGGTTAATGCGGAAAAAACAGGGGTTATTGCAACAAAAACGGGGGTTAATGCAACAAAAACGCTACAAAACAAAATAAACAGAAATATAAGTAATAATATTAATAATAAAGATATATATAATAAACTAATTAACAAACCAACTAACATAAGGGAGGAGGTTTGTTCGGCAGTTGAATATAACACACTTAAAAAAAGGGTCGGGACTTCATCGGGCAGGGAGGTTATAGACAACATAATAGACATAATAGTCGAGGTTTTGACGGGCGAAAGGACGTATTATCAGATAAACAAAGAAAGGGTCGGAGCAGGGGCGGTTAAGGCAAGATTTCAAAAGCTGAGGCTTGAGCATATAGAGTACACGGTTAGGGCGATTGAAAACTGCGAGGGGGAAATTAAGAATATGCGGGGATATGTTATAAGCGTGTTGTATAACTCATACAGCAATATTTCACTGAATGATTTATACGGCAGCAATAGATAGTTTATAAGGACGGCGAAGCCGTCCGTCCATCGTCAAAAGTTGATAGACTTTTGACGAAAGAGGAGGGGCAATTGGAATCGGGAAGAAGCCCGACGGCGAAGCCGGTTTTGCCGAAGGCAAAACTTCTGAGGAGTGCAGTCTTGCTTTGGGGTTTTACCCCAAACCAAACGAACGAAATTTGACCCGACGAGGGTTGACACTTTTACAAATAGGGTGGTATTATAAAAGTGTCTTTCCTCAGACCGCTTTAGGGAGGACAAAGATATGGAGAAAAAAAGGAAAAAAAGGACGCTCAGGAACCCCAACGGATTCGGCGGAGTAGTATTTTTAGGCAAGAACCGGCGCAGACCGTACGGGGCAAGGATAACGACGGGGTATAACTATGAAACGGGAAGCGGAAAATACAGGTATTTAGGGTATTATGAGACGAGAATGGAGGCTGTGAAGGCTTTAGTCGATTATAACCTGAGACCCTATAACTTAGAGGGCAGAAACAAGACCTTTGAGGAGGTTTATGCTTTGGCAAGCGTGAAGGCGTTTAAGAACGCAAGCCCTCAGAAGGTGGCATCGTATACCGCTGCATTTAAAGCCTGTTCGGCTCTTCACGGTATGAAGATAAGCCGGATAAAAACGGCGGAGCTGCAAGACGTTATAGACAATGCCGAAGCGAGGTCTAAGTCGAGCCTTAACAATATCAAAATTATTTTTCACGTAGTGTTCAAGTACGCTGTTCAGAACGATTACATCGAAAAGGACTATTCACAGTATGTGGATATTGACGATGTGAGTGCAAGCAGGACAAAAAGCATTTTTACGGACAATGAAATAGGGGTGCTTTGGGAAAACAAGGACAGTCTGTATTGTCGGCTGACACTGATTTTGATATATACGGGGTTTAGAATAAGCGAACTTCTGAGCGTGAAGCTTGAGAATGTGAACCTGGGAGAGGGGTATATACAGCACGGGCTTAAGACGAAGAACGGCAAAAACAGGGTTGTCCCCATACATCACAGGATAATGCCCTTTGTGGAAAGGTTTTATAATGCTTCCGTAATGTCGGGGGAAGGGGATGTAAGCAGCAGGTATCTTATAACCGACGGCGGAAAGCCTCTTAAGTACAGCGTGGTTAAAAAGAATTTTGAGAGTATGCTTAAGGAATTGGGGATTGGGGAGCATACAATGCACGAGTGCAGGCATACGACGGCGAGCCTGCTTGCCAGGTATAACGGCAAGGATGTGTATATCAAGAAGATATTGGGGCATTCGGCACAAGACTTGACGAAGGATGTTTATACGCACGCCGAGCTTGCGGATTTGAAAAATACTATTGAGCTTATACCGTAAACCGCTTGTTGAAGCGGTTGATTTTAGAAAAGATTTGTATATTATACGTATATTATAGACTTGAATTTAAACTTATTTAGGCTTTTCAAAATCAACTTAAAAATGTGGAAAAACTCACATTTTTTTGTTAGATTGAGGAAATAATTTCTTAGTAAAATTTAATGACTGTTTAATTGACCCTAAATTGACCGCTATATGTGTGTTTGATATAATTAGCAAAGATGAAATGTAAAATCTATGTAAAAGCAAGTCACTCCGCAATGCGGCAATAACATAAAGAATAATTAAGAAAAGAGCAGGTGAAAAAATGTACAGAAAACGGAGAATGTTTTATATTATAATGTTTATATTCATACCTTGTGTTATACTGCCTTTAATATATATGGCGGCGTATTTTGAAAAGTTCAAAAACGGAGTTTTCAACGAGGTCAGCTTTACGGCGGAGACCTCCGACGGAGAAACCATTGACCTGAGCTCAAGATATGACTTTAAAGAAAAGGTTTACGAGGTTATGGTTCCGCTGGGCATTGACCTTTCGGATATAGTTATTAATTTCAGCGACAACGGTGTTTTCGAAATAGACGATGTTGTTTACAAAAACGGTTCAGTGCTTTATGACATAGAATATGACGAAAGCTATGACATAAAAATGATTACAAACGATGAAAAGCTTTTGAACGAGGCTGAGCTTGTTTTTAAACAGGACCCTGAAAACGTATTGATGAATTTCAACACTGACGATGAAAATGTTCAGATTGTTTCAACTACAGACGAGTTAAATCCGCCGAACCATCAGGGCTTTGAAAGAATGATGCATAACGGCGGTGAACGCCGCAGAGGCATTAAAATATCCGCCTATGCTAAGCTTTTGACGGCAGCTTTCGGAATAGCCTGGCTATATCTTTTATATAAAGGGCTTAAAAACAAAGGCTTCTTTATAAGGAGGCGAAAAAACAAGTGAAAATAACAAAAGACTCCTTCGGTCAGTACCGCCACGAATATAAATATGTTGTCAGCGACGCACAAATTGCTCTCATAAAAAACCGAATTGAGGGCTTAATGATTTTGGATCCCCATTCGGGGGACGAGGGAATGTATAACATAAGAAGTATTTATTTTGACAACTTCTTTAACTCCGCTTATTATGACAACGAAAACGGTGTTGACCCAAGAGAAAAATTCAGAATAAGAATTTACAACAGAAGCGACAGCCGCATAACCTTAGAGCTTAAGCAGAAGGTCAGCGGAAAATGCCACAAGCTTGCCTGCCCCTTAACGAAAGAGCAGTTTGAAATACTTTCAAAGGGCGGAAGCGTGCCTATTTCAAAGGAAAATGACCCTATTTTAAACAAGCTTTCACTGCTTAACATAACACAGGGTATGAAGCCGAAGGTAATTGTGGAATATGATAGAGTGCCCTATGTTTATGAGGACGGAAACGTAAGAGTTACATTCGACAAAAACGTCCGTTCATCAAGAGAAATAGACGGCTTTTTTGACGAAAACCTGCCCGTTCGGTGCGTTATGCCCCCGGGTCAGCATTTAATAGAAGTTAAGTGGGACGAATTTTTGCCCGACTTTATATATAAAAGCGTAATGGCTGACAATCTTCAGCAGACAGCCTATTCGAAATATTATCTTTGCAGACGGTTTACTATATAAAATTAATCACATTTAAAAGGAGGAAGCAAAACTATGCAGACCTATAATGACATTTTCAGAAAGTCCTTTGTTGAGGGCTTTAACGGAGCCGCACCGGACATTAAGAACATAGTTCTCACAATGGGCGTAACTCTTCTTATTTCACTTTACATCTTCTTTGTTTACAGGCTTATGACAAGAAAAACGTTTTATTCAAAGAATTTCAACATTTCTCTATCTATGCTGACTGTAATCACCGCAGCGGTTATTCTTTCCGTTCAAAGCTCTATCGTTATTTCATTAGGTATGGTTGGTGCTTTGTCAATCGTTCGTTTCAGAACCGCTATTAAAGACCCTCTCGACCTTATTTTTCTTTTCTGGGCTATAGGCGTTGGTATTATCTGCGGCGCAGGTCTTGCCCAAATGGCAATTTTAACCTCGGTTATTATAACAGCAGGACTTTATTTCTTAGACCTGATCCCCGTTGCAAAGGCGCCTATGCTTCTTGTTTTCAACTCATCTGATACTGAGGTTGAAGAGAAGGTTATGGAAAGGGTTAAGGCTCACTGCTCCGCAAGCAACGTAAAGTCAAGAAATATTACTCAAAACAGACTTGATATGATTATTGAAGTAAGATGTAAGGATCAGCCTGCGCTTGTTAAGGAAGTGGCTGAAATCGAAGGCATAACAACAGTTTCGCTTCTGTCACATGACGGCGAGGTTACGTTCTAAAAAAGTAATTCCGTATATTTCATAAAGAAAAGAGACCGCTTATGAAGCTGCTGAAGGCTTAGGCGGTCTCTTTTAAGGGGGTATACTATGAAGTTTTTAATTTCTATAATATACAGTATAAC
>JAJBVU010000148.1 GCA_020859645.1 Eubacterium sp.
ATTTAATTCATGCCTAAACTCGAATAAGATTGATGAAATATTAGGAATACACATTTATTAGTCTGCTAAAATAAAAAACCCGAGATGCCGCTGCCCAATATTGACGCCTATCAGAAAGATAGGTGGGTTTCCGCATATCCGCTTCTGCCCTCCCCTGCCCAAAGGGAATTAGCTTGGGGCCCGGCATAGGCGGAAGGATATAAGAATCCCTAGTGAGTAATGTAGGTTCAATAAAAAAAGGCTGGCGAACACCCCAGGAATGTTCGAGTTGGTTATTATTTAATTATCTCTTTACACTAATTATAATATATCCCGAAAGGTTTTGCAAGATACATTTTATAAAAAATAAAAAAATGGATAATAATTTTTTATAAGCGGTTAAAGTTATCCTTTTACTGTTTCACGTTCGATTTTTACAACCTCGCCGGTTGCTGCATTAATTTCACAGGAGCAGATAACTCCGTCTGCAAAATATTCCGCTTCATATTCATAGCTGCCGTCGTCAAAATCAAGCTCTATTTTAACAAGCACAGCACTGTCTGCCTGAAGGTTAAGGGCAGCAAGGGCTGCAGCTTTTGCTGCCTCAGGTGAAATTATGCCCTGAGCCGTTTCATAGCGGCGCACCTGTTCAACAGGCTCCGATTCGAAATCGGTTATTTTGTATGTATCGGCGTCTATTTCATAGTCATATTTTGTGTCAGCCGTTACAAACTCGATTTCATATTCTGTTTTTCCGTCATCCTTTGATTTTTTGGCTTTAATAAATGTTACGTTCTCTGATGTTAAGCCTGCGTGGGCTAAGGCTGTTTCCTTTGCCTGTTCCGTTCCTGCGTCTGCTGTCTGCTGCTCATTTTGAACTGTTTGATTTTGGGTGTCGGTCTGAGTGTCAGAACTGTTTTGTGAGCCTTGACCGGTGGCTTCCTGCGAGACGTTTGTCTGAGCCTGACCGCCCTTAGGCGTGTGGTGGTGGGCGTAATAATCTCTGCCCAGAAGGAAAAGAATTATAAGCACCAACAAAATAATAATTCCGAATGCCGTACGCTTTTTCATAATGAGTACCTCCTTTAAATTTATTTTTTATTAAAAAAGGCAAAATCTGTCGTTGTTATAAGCGATAGGTTTTGCCTTTGATTTTGTTTGAAAGAATGCCCGAGACCGGACTCGAACCGGTACGGTATCGCTACCGCAGGATTTTAAGTCCTGTGCGTCTGCCAATTTCGCCACTCGGGCATAAAAAAATGGGAACAATAGGGCTCGAACCTATGACCCTCTGCTTGTAAGGCAGATGCTCTCCCAGCTGAGCTATGCTCCCATATTAGCGACTCGGAAGGGGCTCGAACCCTCGACCTCCGGCGTGACAGGCCGGCGCTCTAACCAACTGAGCTACCGAGCCACATACAAGTTTAGATTTTTTATATCTGAACTTCAGCGACAAGACATAGTATACTACAGACTTTCGGGTTTGTCAATAGTTTTTTTAAATTTTTTAAAAAAATTTTTTATAACTGCGTTTTGTCCTGTTTTTCCTCATTTTTCTCAGCTTCTTTATTTTCACTGTTTTCATACATCTCCTTTACGGAGTGTATATACTGCTCTGCGGCGGCTTGTGCATCCTCAAAAATTCGGTTAAGGCTTAAAGCCGCTTCGGCAATAGACCCTGCCTCGCTTAAACGAATTGTTTTTTCCTCAAGCTTTTCTTTAAGCTCTTGGTTTTCCTTGCGGAGCCCTTTTTCATTTTGCTGAAGGGCATATATAATTTCTATGAGCTCGGTGCGGTTCATTTTCCGCAGTTCCTTCACTTTATCAGCCAATTTTTTTGCATTCCTTCCTTTAATTGTTATTATAATTATACCCTTGTCAATATTCATTTGTCAATATATTGATTTTGAACTTTTGCTGTGTTTTTTGCAATAAAAAAGGCTTCGCCGCTGCGGAGACCGAAAACAAAAATATGTATATGTATGATAGGCGGGGGTACGCCTAATCATCTGCAAGGGCTTTTTTAAGCTTTGAAAGAGCTTTCTTCTCGATACGGCTGACATAGCTTCGGCTTATGCCGAAAATTTCGGCAATTTCCCTTTGGGTCAGCTCGTCGCTTTCCGAGAGGGCATATCTGAGGGCTATAATCTGCCGTTCCCTTTCAGTTAAGCTTTCATTAATACAGCTTAAAAGGCTTTTTATTTCAAGCCTTGTTTCCACCTCCTCCGCTATGGGTGTTTTATCGTCGGCGATTCTGTCCTGAAGGGCAACCTCGCTGCCGTCCTTGTCAAAGCCCACAGTATCCTGTAAAGAACAATCTTTTCGCCGCCGTTTGTTTCGGCGGATATACATCAAAATTTCATTTTCGATGCACCGGGCGGCGTAGGTGGCAAGGCGCACCTTCTTTTGGGATTTATAGGTGTTTACGGCTTTTATTAAGCCTATGGAGCCTATGGAAAGAAGGTCCTGAAAGTCGCTTTGATAGTTTATATATTTTTTGGCTATGTGTGCAACAAGGCGGAGGTTGTGTTCGATAAGGCTGTTTTTGGCTTGGGGGTCGCCTTCTTCTGCCTTTTGTATATACTCCTGCTCCTCTTCGGGGGTGAGAACAGGGGGAAAAGAGGTTTGAAGGTCGGAATATAAGGACAACTTTCTCACATCCTTAAAGGCGTATTTTACAGTATATTCTTTAAGGAGGATGTCTGTGCCTGTCAAAAATAAAAGTCTTTTTAGAACGGAATTTTTATTATGAAAATTAAAAAAGTTCTTAAAAAGCTATTGACAGCACAGGGGAAAGTCTGCTATAATAACTGTACTAAGACAATTAATACAGTTATTACGGAGGTGATAATTTGATTTTAATCGACTATAAAGACAAACGCCCCCTTTTCGAACAAATTACGGAGAGGTTTAAAAAGCTGATCTGCAGCGGCGGCTTATCTCCCGACAGCAGGCTCCCCTCCGTCAGAAGCTTAGCCGTCGAGCTGGCGATTAACCCCAACACAATTTCAAGGGCATATCATGAGCTTGAAAGCGAGGGCTATATTTACACCGTAAAGGGGAAGGGCTGTTTTACTGCCTGTGAGGAGGACATAAAAAGGCTGAAATACACAAGGTATAAGGCGGACCTAAAGGAAATTATTATGAAAGGAAGAGAACAGGGCTTTGCCCCTTCCGAAGTAAAGGCTTTGGGAGAGGAAGCCCTAAAGGAGGTATACGATGATTAAAATAACAAATGTGACAAAAAGCTTTGATGACATAAAGGCTTTAAATAATGTTACCTTAGACGTGGCTGAGGGGTCAGTTTTCGGGCTTATAGGCACAAACGGCGCAGGCAAAAGCACTCTTTTGCGTATTCTTTCGGGGGTATTAAAGCAGGACGAGGGAGAGGTTTTGATAGACGGAAGCAGTGTTTTCGAAGCTCCTGATGTAAAGCTTAGCTTCTTTTTTATTCCCGACGAGGCTTACTTTTTCAAAAGCTCAACCCCCAAGACGATTGCCGGCTATTATTCGGCGGTTTATCCTAATTTCGATATGACAAGGTTTAAAAGCCTTATGACGAATTTTTCACTTGACACAAAGCGGAGAATTTCAACCTTTTCAAAGGGTATGAAAAAACAGCTTTCGGTCATAACCGCAATTTGCGCAAACACGAAATACATATACTGCGACGAAACATTCGACGGGCTTGACCCGGTTATGAGACAGGCGGTGAAATCTCTTTTTGCTGAGGAAATGGAGCAGAGGGGCTTAACCCCTATAATTGCTTCTCACAACTTAAGAGAGCTTGAGGACATCTGCGAAAACATAGGCTATCTTCACAAGGGCGGTGTTCTTCTGTCTCAAAATGTAAACGATCTTAAGCTGGGAATCTGCAAGATTCAGCTTGTGCCCAAAGAGGGAACGAACCCCAATGAGATTTTTAAGGCGTTTAAAACCTATAAGCACGAAACAAGGGGAAATCTTCACACACTGACCCTTAAGGGGAACATTGAAGAGGTGGAAGCGGCGGCAAAGGCGGCGTCTCCCGTATTTTCGGAAATTCTCCCCCTGACACTTGAAGAGATATTTATAAGCGAAGCCGAGTCAATTGGTTATTCAATAAAACAGCTGACGCTTTGAAAGGAGGCTTTATAATATGAAAACATTTTTTTCACTTTTAAGAAAAGAACTTAAGCAAAGTCTCGGCTTCGGAATTTTGACACTTGTTTATGTTGTTTTTGTACGTCTGATACCCTTTATTTCAGGAGTTACAAACTATTTGAGATACTACGAAGCCGATCCCACAGAAAGAAATTGGAAGGAAGTTATAGTATATGTAAATTGTACTATATCAAGCAGTGAAGTTACTCATTTGCCTGCGGTTATTCTTCCGGCAGTGCTTTTGGCAATTGTTTTCTGCACTTATCTGCACAGCAGAAAAACAGCCGATTTTTATAATTCACTGCCTGTTAAGAAAACTACTGTTTTCGGCGCAAAATATCTTTGCGGAATTATAATTTTTGCCCTTGCCTACGGAATTAATTATATTTTTATGCTTATAGCAGGCGTCAGTATGGGCGTTTTGACGGGAAAGGCGGCTCTTATAGGCTTAGGCTGTCTTGTTCAGGGCATTTTGGGCTTTTGGCTTATATATTCATCCTGTTTTCTTGCGGGGCTCTTAACCGCTTCCGTTATAACCCAGATTGTAATGGCTGCAATTATAAACGGCATACTGCCCACAATATTTGTTATTAAAACAGGTGTGCTGTCCTGCTTTTATATGACATATATAGCTATGTCTGATGAAATATCAAACCTTTCACCTGTAGTTTATTTCATAAAATCAAGCAGCTTGGGAACAATAAAAAGCGTCATTATTTTGGCGGCGGCTTCTGCTGCTTTTGCAATAGTTTGCTTTTTTGTAAGCAAAATCCGTCCGGCAGAGGCTTCGGAAACGGCTCTTGCCTTTAAAAAGACAGCCTCCCCTCTGAGAGTTATTTTCTCTTTTATCTGCGGAGTTATAGGCGGCTTTGTCTTAATGTCTCTGTTTGATATTGAGGGCATATGGATTTTTGCAATAGGACTGTTTGCGGCAACAATAATTTCTTCCATTATAATTGAAATTATTTTCCGCTTTGACTTTACTGCGGCTTTGAAAAAGAAACGCTGTCTGCTGATTGCGGTCATTGCAGACGCAGTATTTGTGGTTATAATTTTGACTACCGTTAAGCCCTATAACACCTATGTTCCCGATGCGGAGGAAATAGAATATGCTTCAATTTGCATAAACGAGATTTCATCGGACGAAACATATAAAGTACAGATTGAAGATGTTTCCGATTATCTTTCGGATAGGAATATGGGAAACTATAACGGCGAAAAAATGTATGAATGGTCTTGGCACAGAGACAACGCCTTTGACAATATGCGTATCACCGACGGGGAGCTTGTGCATAATGTTCTTGAGGTATTTGCGGATGATTATACGGACGTTATGTTTACAATGCCCGATGTTCCCACAGACAGGGAAAATTTAAACTCCTACAATATTTCCGTTAAGTGTGTTTTAAAAAGCGGCAGAGAATATTACAGATACTATTATATGCGGCTTTACGACCTTGACGATTATGCTCAGAATTATACTGCGGAGGAAAAAATCGACACAATCAGAACGCTTTTAAACTCTGAGGAATATAAAAAGGGCTTTTACAGCAATGCTTTTGACCTTGAACCGGAAGATTTAAAAGCGGCTAATATTGTAAACAGTCTTAACTTCCACGATAACGAAATGCTTGCCTTAGATGAAGAGCAGGCTGAAAGGCTTTTAACTGCTGTTCAAAACGACCTTATGAATACAACCTATGATCAAATTGTAACGGAAAATCCTTACGGAACCTTAGAGCTTGCCACAACATTTACGAAAGCAATTATAGATTATTTTGTAGCGGCGGAGGTAATAATTTATCCCTCATATGAGGAGACTATATCTGTTCTTAAAGATATAGGCTTTAAGGTTTACAGCGATGAGGAAATCATAGAAGATATTGAAAAAATAACACTTACATACTGTCCCGATGAAGCGGACTACACTCAAAGCGTAAGCAAGGAATACACGGATAAGGCTCAGATAGCCGAGATTTATCACAGTCTTAAGGAAAATATAAGCCGTTTAGTAACAGTTCCTTCCGAAGGCTTAGACGTGGCTGTAAAGTCAGCTAAAATTGGTGAGGCAGGTAATTTCGCAGTCAGAAAGCCCGCTCCCAAATTTGTGTTTGAGGACTTAAATATGACTTATTCGGAGCTTTCGGAGGACTTGATTGTTGAGTCTCCGCTGGATTAATGAGTTTCTTTTATGAATAATATTTGATGGGAAAAAATAAGAACCGCCTTTTTCGGGCGGTTCTTTACCTTTTTATAAGGCTCCCCTTGAGCGAAGCT
This sequence comes from Eubacterium sp., assembly GCA_020859645.1. Classification (GTDB taxonomy): domain Bacteria; phylum Bacillota; class Clostridia; order Lachnospirales; family CAG-274; genus JAJQCI01. Next base: position 6,400 of record JAJBVU010000148.1, read on the forward strand.
GACTGAGAGGTGCTGCTTTTTATAAATAGATTGTCGGCTAAATTAGTCCTACTCCTTTGAAATATCCTTAAACTTGCTTTTATCTATATTTATTTTGCATATGCCGTCATAGGGGCAGTAGGCGCAGCTGTTTTTATTGCCGTATTTATAAGGGCGAACGGGGAAGAAGCCCTTTTGAAGCTCTTGACCCTTTAGGAAGGAAACCTCTTTGGCTGTCTTTAAAATTTCCGAAAGCTCCGCTTCTGTTTTAACCTCCAGCTTATTTGTAAAGCCTATGTCCGATCTGTTTAAATAGGGCAAAGCCGTATCGGAAACAATTCCCGTAAGCTCGAATTTTTCCTTCCGCTGAACCTCTGCTTCTTTTGCGGAGGTTATTTTTTCGTCTGTCAAAATAGGGTCTTTATATGTGAAATAAACAAGAGCGGCAGGGCGGAAATCGGCTCCCTGTTTCTTTTTCTTTTCTTCAGTATAAGCCAAAAGATAAAGGGGCAGCTGAAGGCTTGTTCCGTTTACGATTTCTGCGCTGTCCACTGAATGGGCTGAGCCTTTGTAGTCTGTAATTTTAATGTATGACGCACCGTTTTTTTCGCATATGTCAACTCTGTCTATTTTCCCTACGAGGGAAATTCCTCCCCCCAGATCGATAGGCTCATAGGTTTTGTCTGCTCCGAAGGCAGCTTCAAACTCAGAGGGAACAAAGTCTCCGGCTTTAAGCTGTGAAACTGCCGCCTTAACGGAAGAAGCGGCGATATTTTTTATAAGCCGCAGACGGTATTTCATAACGGGAAGATCCTCCGAAACATTTCCCTCTTCGTCAAGAAGCTTGGGGCAGTTTTCCTTAATAAGCTCCGGCATAAGAGAGGCTATAACCTCGTCTATTTTTTCTTCATCAACATCGGTTACATCGGGATAAGCCTTAAAAAATCCCTCTAAAAGGCTGTGAATAATGTTTCCTCTGTCTAAGGGGTCAATGTCGAAAACCTTGTTTTCTTTAAGACGCAGAACATATGTCAAAAAGAATGAAAAGGGACACTGTGAGTAGCTTTCAAGCTTCGATGCGCTGAGGGTTAAGGGTGTGCCTAAAAGCTTCTCCGTAAGCTCGGGGGCAATTTCCTCTTTAGGCTCAAAAACATCTGTGTTTTCGGGGGATATTGCCTTGTCGCTGTAAACCTCAACGGGGGTTTTATAGATTGTTATAAGCTTTTCCACTATTTCGGAAGGCTCCAAAGGCTCGCCGCTGTTTGTGCCCAAGGAATAGGTTAAATAAAGCCGCTCTGAGGGCTTTGTCATAATCTGGTAAATCTTAAGATATTCCAGAGACAGCTGTTCTTTTGTGTCTGCGGCGATTTCCATATCCATTTCTTTAAGGGCGGCTCTTTCACTGTCGGAAAGCAGGCCGTCATCGGGAAAGGCTCTGGGCAGACTGCCCTTGTTTGCGCCCACTATAAAAAGCGCCTTAATTTTAGGCAGACGGCTTCTGTTTACATCGCCGATTGTTATACTGTCTTGATACAGGGGGATTGTGGCGGTGGATTTTTTGGCAAAGCCGCTTTCCAAAATTTTTCCGTAGGTTTCAAGAGTGACGGAAGTATCCCCTAAAAATTCTTCGGCTTTGTCAAAGGTGGAGACAGCCTGTTCCCACACCTGTTTGTGGCGTGAGGAAAGAACCGGGTCTGTTTCATTTTCCGTAAGGGTTTTATATTTGCCGTAAAAGCCGCTTTTTTCAATACATTCGAAAAGGGCTTTGTTAAGGTCTGAAACCTTAGCTTCCTTCTTATCTTCAAAAATTTCTCTTAAGGGGGAAACTATTTCGCAGATTTCTTTCCTCATAGCTTCAAAATAAGGGGTTTTAAACTCACTCTGCCACTTGAAAGTGTCAATTCCGTATTCCGCCGCAAATCTTTCAAGGGCGTAAGCCTTTTCCGCCGAAATTTTTGTAAGCTCTGTTTTAAGCATTGTCAAAATGTCCCTTGTGTGAAAAGCTTCAGCCGTTTTAATAAGTGAAAGTATAAAGCGGATGCAGGGGTGGGTGCTTATGGGCAGAGGGGAGTCTGTAAAGTCCGGCAGACCCCTTGACTTAAGAGCCGACTTTAAAAGGGGCATATATGAGGGGTCGCAGAGAATTACTGCAATATCCCGATATCTCATATTGCTTTCCGTAAGGCTCAGAATTTCGTCGCAGACCGCCGAAACCTCGGCTTTTTTGTTTACTGCGGAAATTTGGCGTATATTTGGGGCTTTTCCGAAAACCTTAGGGGGATAGGCAAAAAAGTATTTTTCAAGGTGTGAAAAAGAGGGAAGCCTTTTCTCTTCGGGCTTTGTTTCAACAGTGTTTATTTTGCCCCCCTCAGGGAAAACCTCTGTAAAGATCCGTCTCAGTTTAAGGGCGGTGGTTTTAGTTTCATAAAATGGGTCGGTTAAAGGCTCTGACGGGTTTTTGTTAAGCTCGCCCTCATAACAGAGGCTTACGCTGACCGACTCCGCAAAGGCAAAAATTTCTTTAATTACCCCCAGCTCCTGAGCCGTAAAGCTGTTGAAGCCGTCAATAAAAACCGCCGAGCCGTCAAAAAGAGATGAATGCTTAATCTGCTCCGCTACAAGGTCTAAAATGCTGTCGGAGGAAATATATTTTTCAGAAATAAAGCTGTCATAAGCTTCATATATGGCTGAAATTTCACCCATTTTTTTTAAGAAAGAAGTGTTCTCAGGCGCAGGAACAAGCTTTGCCAGATTTTCCTTAAGCTTTGAGGGGGTAATTTTAAAGCGGTAAAACTCGCTTATAACCGACTCTATGCTGTCCAAAAAGCCCTGTCTGCCCTCTGAGCCTTTAAAAAGCTCAAGGCTTAAGCCCTCGGTTATTCGGCGTAAAATCATAGATTTGGCTTCATCGTCCAAAAACTCTCTGTCGATTTTCCCCTCAAGGGCGCTTAAGTGAAAGCGGAGACGGTTAAAGCTGACAACGTCAATATTCAAAAGAGAGTTTCGCTTGGCCACAAGAGCCTTTTCCGACTCCAGCGTAAACTGCTCCGGCACGATGTAAAATATACGCTGACTTTGAGGCAGTGAAAGCATTTTGTCTATACAATATTCGGTTCCGGCTATTTGGCTTCTGCCTGTTATAAAATTAAGCTCCATTTTTGCTCCTTAAACCTCTATAATTTCAGCCTCGGCAACGGCTTTGGCTATTGTTTCTTCCAAATTGGGAATAGTCTTTTCCTTCTTTTCGATTATATGGCGTTTCGGGCGTATTTCCGGGTGCTTTGCCACGAAAATAGTACAGCAGTCCTCGTAGGGGCGAATTGAAATGTCGAAGGTGCCTATTTCCTTGGCAAGGTCTATAATCTGCTGTTTGTCATAGGTGCAGAGAGGTCTTAAAACGGGGTAGTCGGGTGCGGCGGTGTTTATGGCGTTAATCGCCTGCATAGTCTGGCTTGCCACCTGACCGATTGAGTCTCCGCAGACAAGAGCGTCGGACTTGCTTTTATCTGCTACAAGGGAAGCGGCTTTAAGCATTGCCCTCTTTAAAAATATTGTCATTCTTTCTGGGGGAACATTGTCATAAATCAAAAGCTGCGTTTCAGTAAAGGGAACTACATAAAGCTTCATTTTTCCGCAGTATTCCGCTATGCACTTGCACAGGTCAACAACCTTTTCCTTTGCTCTTTCAGAGGTATAAGGGGGTGAATGAAAATAAACCGCTTCGATTTCGGCTCCTCTTTTGGCAGTGAGCCACGCCGCAACGGGGCTGTCTATACCGCCGGACATAAGGACTGTGGCTTTTCCGCTTTCACCCACAGGCAGTCCTCCGTAGCCTTTAAGGGTTTTGGAGAACATGTAGACCATATTTCTGAGTTCAACTCTCAGTTCCATCTCCGGGTTGTGAACGTCTACGGTGACGTTGCCTAAGCTTTCGAAAATGTAGCCGCCCACCTCTGCGGAAATTTCCTGTGAATTAAGGGGATAGGTTTTGTCTGAGCGGCGTGCCGTAACCTTAAAGCTGTAGCCGCCCTCTTTGGGGTAATGCTCCTTCATATAGGCAAGAGCGCCTTCCTTAAGGCTGTCTAAATCTCTGTTTTCAAGCATAATTCCGGGGCAGACAGCCAAAACGCCGAAAATCTTTAAAACCTTGGGAACAACCTTTTCGTAGTCCATTTCTTCGTCTAAGGACCGAACCAAAAATCTGCCCTGTTCCTTAATAACGCTGTATCTGCCCAAACGTGAAAGGCTTCTTTGAATTATGCCTATAAGCTTATTTTCTATAATCCAGCGGTTTTTGCCCCTTAAGGCAATTTCGCCGTATTTAACCAAAAGTATTTTTTCCATTATATTTTTTTCTCCTTAGTGTCTTTGAAATTTTCTCAATACGGGCACAAGCTCCGTCAGGGCTTTAACAGTCTCGTCTGCTTCTTCAACTGTGTTTTCGGAGCTGAAGCTGAAGCGGACAGCGGAGCCCCCTCTGTCTCTGCCCCAAATTTTAGCCACAGTGTTGTCGTCCTTTTTGGCTTTTGAAGAGCAGGCTGAGCCTGTGGAGACGTAAATTCCCTTATCCTCCAAAGCATGAAGCAGAACCTCGCCCCTTAAGCCCTGAAAGCTTAAATTTAATATGTAGGGAGAGGTGTTTTCGCCGTTTACAATAATTCCGTCTAAAATTTCTGTTATTTTCAAAAGACGGCTTTTAACTGCCGAAACTGCCTGTAAATTCTTGTCTATATCGGGAGCAAGGTTTTTTACTGCTTCGCCGAAGGCGGCTATGCCGGGGGTGTTTTCGGTGCCGGGGCGGAGGGCGTTCTGCTGTTCTCCCCCTAAAATTCTGGGGGTTATATGAAGATTTTTCCTGAATACAAGTGCGCCGCAGCCCTTTATTCCGAAAATTTTGTGTGCGCTGACTGTAATAAGGTCGGCGTATTTTCCGTTGATTTGGTGCTTGCAGAAAGCCTGAACGCAGTCGGCATGGTAGAGCGTGTCGGGGTTTTCAGCCTTGATTATTTCATAAATTGCCTTAATGTCGTTTATTGCCCCTGTTTCGTTGTTTACTGCCATAAGGCTCACAAGAACGGTGTCCTCCCTGATTGAGACTTTGAGCTCATCAAGGCTTATGTTTCCGCTTAAATCGGGAGTAAGATAGGTTACTTCAGCCCCTTGGCTTTCCAAATATTTATAAGCCGCAGCAACGGAGGGGTGTTCTATTCGGGTTGTTATAAAATGTGAGCCGTAACGCTTTCTTGCGTCTGCAATGCCTAAAATTGCGGTGTTGTTGGCTTCCGTTCCGCCCGATGTAAACAAAAGCGTCCGGTCGGAGCCGCTGACGTTCAAGGCTTTTAATATTGTTTCTTTTGAATTTGTTATAACCTTCTCACAGTCAAAGCCGAAGGAATGAAGAGAGGAAGGGTTTGAATAAATCTCCGTCATCATTTTCAAAGCTGCTTCGGCGCATTTTTGCGATGTTTTTGTGGTAGATGCATTGTCAAAATATATCAACTTAGGTCTCCTCCTTCATACAGCATTATTATAGAAGCCGTAAGACCTGCGGTTTCCGTTCTTAAAATTCTTTTTCCCATTGTTAAGGGGGTTATGCCGTTTTCTTTTGCAAAGGCTATTTCGCTTGGGTCAAAGCCCCCCTCTGAGCCTATAAAAATGCCTAAGCTTTTGCCGGTAAAGCCTGAAGCAAAGCTTTTGATTGAATAAGCCCTTTCCTCCTCATAGGGTATAACGGCTTTGTCAAAGCTTTTTTCAGCCAGCTGAACCGCTTCTTTAAAATCCATTAGGGGCATGACCTTGGGAATTATCCCTCTTCCGCACTGCTTTGCCGCCGAAAAGGCTATTTTGTTCCACCTTGCGATTTTTTTATCCTCTTTAGACTTTATTTTAACCATAGAATTTTTTGTGTCAATGGGAACAAATTCCGTTACGCCTATTTCAACGCATTTTTGAATAACCGTTTCCATTTTGTCCTGCTTGGGGAGAGCCTGAAAAAGTGTTATTTTTAAGTTCGGCTCGTTTTGGTTTTCCGCTTTTTCAACTATTTTACATAAAACGGCGGCTTTGTCGGCTTTTTTTATTTCACAGGTGTAGTCTGTCATTTCGCCGTCGCCGACTAAAATTATGTCTCCCTCTTTTTTTCTCAGGGTTTTGACTATATGGCTTGCTTCCTCGCCTGCTATTGTAAGTGTGTCATCTGTAATTAAAGATTTGTGAGTAAAAAATTTAGGCATATTATCCCAATTTTTCAGCAGTTATTCGGCTCCATTCATTTTTGGTTGCCGTTTCTTTTATTTTAAAGCCCGCATTTTCTATTGCTTCAACGGTTTCGTTAAGCCTGTCCTTAATTATTCCCGAAGAAATAAAAATACCGCCTTTATCCAAAATTTTATATACATCCGGGGCAATTCCGTTAATAACATCGGCAACAATGTTGGCAGCAACCACCTGACAGCCCTTATCCGATATTTCGGCTTTTAAGGCTTCGTCTGTAACAATATTTCCGGCTCTAAATGTCAGGCGGCTTTTGTCAATGCCGTTTATATCTGCGTTTTCATAAACAGACTTTTCCGCATTTTTGTCTATGTCAACGGCAAAGACACCCTCAGCTCCCAAAAGCAGGGCGCAAATTCCCAAAATTCCGCTTCCGCAGCCTAAATCCGCCGCATACATTCCGGGCTTTATATATCTTTCCAATTCTTCAAGACAAAGCTGTGTGCTTTGGTGAAGTCCTGTTCCGAAAACGTTTCCGGGGTTTATTTTAAGGGTTATTCTGTCATTTGAGGTGGCTTCCTCCCATGCAGGAACAACAAGAAGCTTTTCACCTACGGTAAAGGGCTTATAATATTCCTTCCATTTGTTAAGCCAAACCTCGTCGTTTAAGCCTGTTTCGCTTTCAAGCTCAAGTGAGCCTAAGTCAAGCCCGAAGCTGTTTTCTTTTAAACGGTTCAGCCCATCCTTTACGGATAAAAGCAGCTCTGCTCCATAGGGGTTGTCGCTTAAATAAAATATAACCTTTACGTCCGGGTCGCCGGCTTCCTTTAAGGCGTCCTCGGCATAGTCCCAGTCGGGAGACGGGGTATTGAAAAAGTCTAATCTTTCAGCCGGGTCGTCGATTTCCATTCCGTTTATGCCTGAGTTCAGAAGCAAGGCGCAGAGTGGTTCAGTTCCCTCTGAGGTTGTTCTTATAACATATTTATTCCATTTCATTACAGTTCTCCTCTGTTCTTTAACTCGTTATACATAAGAATACCTATTATGGTTTTGCTGTCTGTGATTTCGCCCGAAAGTATTTTTGACATAGCCTCCTCCAATGTTAAGCGGCTGTCGGTCAAAAATTCGTCCTCGTCGAAGTTATAGCTGCCCTTTGTAAGCTCTGTGCAAAGATATATGTGAAGAACCTCGTTTGAACAGCCTGCTGAAGTGTGGAATGAGGTCAGATGACGGATTTTTCCTGCTTTGTAGGATGTCTCTTCTTCAAGCTCACGAAGAGCGCACTCCTGAGGATCCTCGCCGTCCTCAAGAATGCCTGCCGGAATTTCAAGAAGGTCGGCGCCTATGGCATGGCGGTACTGGGTTACGAAAAGGATTTTGCCCTCATCATCAACGGCTACCATCGCCGCAGCGTCATTATGAATAACAACCTCTCTTGTGGTTGTGCTGCCGTTAGGCAAAAGCACTGTGTCTACTTTTATATCTAAAATTTTGCCTTTAAAAATATTTTCGGTTTTAAGGATTTTATACATATATTTACCTCCTATATTGTTATTTTTTCAATCTAAGTGTGGGCTGTCTGAAAAATATCTGCCCCACCTCTCTGTCAGCGAGAACCCGAAAGATGTCGGGTTGCCCGAAGGGCAAGTTTTGCCGCAGGCAAAACTTCTGAACGCCCTCAAGGGGAAGCTACCACCTCTCCGTCGCACTTCGTGCGCCACCTCCCCTCAAGGGGAGGCTTTTTATATAGTATAAACTACTTAGAGAAATTTTTCCATAAAAATTTGAAAAAATTTATTAAAATCTCTTTTAAACCGCTGAAATG
>JAJBVU010000327.1:0-7417 GCA_020859645.1 Eubacterium sp.
ATATTAAAGTGTGTGTAAAATCCGCTATCATTTTAATGTAAACGGTGTGTAAAATGCTTATTTTTCGACATACAGCACTTTTCTAAAATTTATTTTGGTATAATAAATTATATGTTGCTTTTTTTTCAAAGGTTTGCTAAAATAAAAGTAAGAGACTTATTTTTTGAGATTATAGGCAAAGGAGGGCTTTTTTTGAAAAGAAAAATTTTGGCTGCCGTTATGGCAGTAATAATAGCGCTGGGCAGTGTGACGGCGGTTTCAGCCGCAGACACTTCGGAAGGCGCCGACGCAGAAAGCACCGAAGAGATTGTTGCTTATGACGATGAATTCGGCGAAATAACAGGGGGTACATATTTTATAAGAGACGAGGACGTAAGCTTTCCTGCCAAGGCGGCCTCAAATCAGGGAGAAATGGATCTTGCGGCAGGTACGGGGGCAAGCTGGAAAAGCTGCCTTTCTACCTTTCAGCAGAGTGTTTACAGCGGACTTTACTCAGAGCTTTCGGCTTTTACAGCTGATGATATTACTTATTCTTCAAGCTTTGATGATTATATTGTGACTGCTTCAGCTACAGTCAGCGGCTGCTTCGACTCATATAATTCAAGCACATATTATCTTGATGACACATCGGAGCTTACAGACATATGCTGGGCTATTTTAAGAGACTGTCCGGAATTTTACTGGATTAACAACAGCAGTATATATGCAGAATTCGGCTACTCCGCCGCAGCAAGCAGAACCCGTGTGTCTATTACATTTTTTACATTAGGTTCGGCTTCGGAAGTCAGCGAATACATTGAGTTTATGGATGGCATTGAAGCAGATGCTGTAAGTGCCTGCTCGTCAAAATCCACGACATATGAAAAGGTTTTATACATACATAATCTTATTTGCGATTCGGCGAATTATGATGACGATACAGCAAATGAATATACAACATACGGCACAATTTCAAACCTGTTAGCTTTTTCGGCTTTGGGTGTATTTTATGACGGAAAGGCTGTTTGTCAGGGCTATGCTCTGGCGTTTAAGCTTCTTTGTGAGGATGTGGGAATAGACTGCCTTTATCAGAGGGGCACCGCAAACGGAGGAAGTCATGCTTGGAACTGGGTGCTTATGAATGACGGGCTTTGGTACGGCGTTGACTCTACATGGGACGGTCAGACAAGCTCCACTGTCACAACATATTTCCTTTTGGGAACAACTAATTTTGATAAGAAGCATTACTATACAAACTCCTTCGGCGTAACCCTTTCAACAGACGATTATGTTTTTACAGGTGAGGAAGAGGAAGACCCGGAAGATGAAACCGAAAGAGAAAAGAAGATGAGACTTCTTATTAAAAATATGACAGCGGACGACGACCCTACAAACGGCTCAAGCTGGAATAGTGAAAACACAACTGAGCTTAAGTGGTCTTATATTAACGGGGCTATGATTTCCGCTCTTCTTCAGTACGGCGATACAGTGGATGATTCGAGCTATGAAACCTTTGCAGACACATATATGAGCCCCTTTGTTAATTCAAACGGTTCTATAAACGGAAGCTTCAGAACAAGTAATTATTCCCTCGACGATATTAACAGCGGCAAGGCTCTTATTGAGCTTATAGCCCGAGGCTCTTCAAACAGCACAAAATATACAAGTGCGGTAACAACCAGACTTTATAACGGTGTTCTTAAGTATATGCTTGCAAATAAGGTAACCGCCGAGGGCAACCTTTGGCATAAAAACGTATATCCCTATCAGGTTTGGCTTGACGGAGTTTATATGGCTTTGCCCTTCTATTTACAGTATGAGCTTGAAATAAGCAAGGATGCCGATGCTTTTGAAGAAGCGGCTGAAAATATAACCCTTCAGATAGAAAATGTATATGAAAAGCTGAGAGACGAGGAAACAGGGCTTTATTACCACGGCTATGACGCTCAGGCAGATTCCTCCAGCGGAAACTATAATACTTCTTCGGCTGTGAGCTGGGCTTTAAATACAACAGGCAATAATGAAGGCGCATCTTCAAGCTTCTGGCTGAGAGGTATGGGCTGGTACGCTATGGGTCTTGTAGACGACATTGAGCTTTTGCAGGAAGGTCAGGAGGAGTTCGGCATTGACTTAAGTCAGGAAATATATTCTGTTGTGACAATTTATACTGAATGTATGGAAAGTATCCTTAACTACCGGTCCGACAGCGGTCTTTGGTATCAGGTTATGGATAAGCCCGATGGTGAATATAACTATACCGAAACAAGCGGAAGCGCTGCATTAAGCTATGCCCTTATGAAAGGCGCAAATTTGGGAGTTCTTCCCGAAAGCTATTATGATGAGGGCTATGCAGTTTTTGAAGCGCTTTTAGATGAAAAGCTTCTGTATACCGACAGCACCGAAAGCGATGTTATTTTAAATGACATCTGCGGAACTGCAGGTCTTGCGGGACCTTCAAGCGGCGTAACCTCGGCAAGCGCAACAAGAGCTTATAAACACACAAGCAGAGACGGCTCTTATGAATATTACGTTTCGGAAAGAACTGTTACAGACGACGCTAAGGGTGCAGCGCCTTTGATTATGGCTTACAGTCAAATTCTCTTAAGAGAAAGCGGACAGTATGAGGAATACAGCCCCGTTGAAAACCCCGTTGTTTTGGGAGACGTAAATGATGACGGAATAATAAACTCCGCCGACGCAACGAGAATACTTCTGTATTACGCTCAGAGAATTGAACTTAACGAAACGGCTTTGAAAGCCGCAGACGTAAACGGCGACGGAGCAGTAAATTCAGCCGACGCAACAAGAATACTTCTGTATTACGCTCAGAGAATATCAAGCTTTTAATATTTGAATGTTTAGGGAGCCCTTGCATCGGCTCCCTAATTTTTTCGCAGAAGATAAAGGAATTTAAATTATGAGTGCTTTCACAATAAAAATAATAGCTTTTATACTTATGCTGGGAGACCATTCACAGGAGCTTTTTCCCAATATCATACCTATATGGGTGAGATTTTTGGGCAGATTTTCATTCCCCGTTTTTGCTTATTTTACATCTGTGGGGATGAAAAAAACACACTGTAAGGAAAAATATATGTTCAGGCTTTTTCTGCTTGCGGCTGTGACGGAAATCCCCTATGACCTGTGCTTCGGGCAGCCCCTTGATTTTTTGAATAAAATGAATGTGGTGTGGACGCTTTTTTTCGGAGCGGCGGTAATTTATGTTTTGACCATTAATACAGAAAAAGCCTTCAGAGTTATATATGGTCTGTGTCTCCTTATTGCGGCCTGTTTTTTGGGGCTTGACTACGGCGTTTACGGAGTTCTGCTTATTGCGGCATATTATTTTTTTCCGAAAAGGGGGCAGACTGCGGCGGCGACCGTTCTTATTTTCACCGTAAAATGGGCTAGGCTTATCTATCCCTTTGGCGTAAATACATTGTTTTGGATTTTCAGCTGCATGGGCATTGCTTTGCCCTGTTTGTATAACGGAGAAAAGGGTAAAGAGCCTAAGTATATGTTTTATTTCTTATATTTGGGACATATATTGGTTTTATTGGCGGTTAAAGGACTTGCTGCGGTGTTTACATAATTGTGATAAATTCTGCATAAAAAAATTACCTAAAAATGATGAATTTATGTTGAAATATTACGCCGAATGGTGTACAATTAGGGGTAGGGGAGACTTTGGTTTATTATTATGCAGTAAGCCGATATAAATAATTTTGATTTAAAGAGATGATAATATGAGTTTTAATACCCTTCACGGGGGAGACTTAGACGCAGCCGAAAGGGCGCTTGGGGTAAGCCGGGATAAAATAATTGATTTTTCGGCGAATATAAACCCTTTGGGCGTGTCGGAAACGGTAAAGAGAAGAATTGCCGAAAGCGCAGCCTGTGTTTCGGCGTATCCCGACAAGGGATATTTAAACCTGAGAAAAGCCATAGGCGAATACACAGGGGCGGAACCCGATAATATTTTGGCGGGCAACGGCTCAACGGAGCTTATAGGGCTTATTATAAAAGCCATAGCCCCCAAAACAGCCCTTATCGAAAGACCCTGTTATTCGGAATATGAGCGAGAGCTTAGCCTAAACGGCGGCAGCTGCCGTTATTTAGACCTTAAGGAGGAAAGAGATTTTCTGCCTGATACCAATGAAATTATATCAGCCTTAAAGGGTGCGGATATGCTCATTCTCTGCAACCCCAATAACCCCTCAGACTCTGTTATGAACAGAGATCAAACGGAAGAGGTTCTTAAGGCGTGCCGGAAAGCCGGAGTTTTCGTTATGATAGACGAAACCTATGCAGAGTTCTGCGAGGATTTAGACAGCGTAACATCTATTCCTTTGGCTGAAAAATATGACAATTTGGCGGTTATCAGGGGAACATCGAAATTTTTTGCCTGTCCCGGGTTAAGGCTTGGCTACGGAGTTATTTCAAACAATATTTTGAAGGAAAAAATCAACAATATGAGAGACCTTTGGTCGGTAGGCAGCTTAAGCGCTAAGGCAGGAGAGGTTATGTTTTCCGACAAGGCTTATATTGACCGCACTAAAAACCTTGTTTCAGGCGAAAGAAAAAGACTGAAGGCTGAGCTTGAAACAATTAAGGAGCTTAAAACCTATAATTTAAATTCGAACCTTGTGCTTTGCAGAATACTTAAAGATGGCGTTGAAGCTGATGATATTTTCAACTATCTTCTTAAATATAATATTATTATAAGAAGCTGCGCAGGCATTAAGGGCTTAGGAGAAGGCTATTTCAGATTTTGTATAATGAACCCTGATCAAAACGATCTTTTGCTGAAGGGTATCAAAGAATACTTTAACATCTGAGAATATATTAATAAAATACAAGGAGGTATATTTTATGGAGAAGGAAAACGGATTTTTAAATCCGAATATAAAAACAGAGGTTGACAAGGATGTAAAGCCCTACACAATGAAAGAGGCAATTGCCGAAGCGAAGCGCTGTCTCCACTGCAAGGTGCCTATGTGTAAAAAGGGCTGTCCCATAAACAATAACATTACCGAATTTATAGCCTGTCTTGCAATGGGCAACTTAGGCGAAGCCCGTTCATATTTGACTCAAAAGACAAATCTTCCTGCTGTCTGCGGAAGAGTCTGCCCTCACGAAAGGCAGTGTCAGGGCTCCTGTGTTTTGGGCAGAAAGGGCAAGCCCATTCATATAGGAAAGCTTGAAGAGTTCGTTGCGGATTTCGACGCAGAAATGGGTCTTATCCGCTATACAATACCCAATAAAGACAGGGGACGTGTTGCGGTTATAGGCTCGGGCCCTGCAGGCTTAACCGTAGCAGGCGACCTTGCTCTTATGGGCTTTAAGGTAACCGTTTTCGAAGCAGAGGAAGAGCCCGGCGGTGTTCTTATGTACGGAATACCCGAGTTCCGTCTGCCTAAGGACGTTGTCAGAAGAGAAACAAAGCGTATTGCCGAGCATGGTGTAACCTTTGTTACAAACACGAAAATAGGCGTAGATAAAACCCTTGACGATATATTTGCAGAGGGCTATGACGCAATTTTCATAGGAACGGGCACAGCTGTTTCAAAGGGTCTTGACATTCCCGGAAAGAAGCTCAGGGGCGTTATGAAGTTTAACTATATGTTAAGACGTGTAACTATGTTCAGAAGCGGCGAGCTTAAGAGAGAAGATCTGCCTGTTCAGCCCGGCGAAAAGGTCCTTGTTATAGGCGCAGGCAACGTAGCTATGGACGCTTCCAGAACCGCTATGAAGTGCGGAGCATCCGAGTGTACAGTTGTTTACAGAGACGTTTTGGAAACAATTACAGCTGAACCCAATGAATATCAGGGAGCAGTTAACGACGGAGTTAAATTTAAGTGGCTTTCAACTCCCATTGAATACATAGGCGACGAATCGGGCAGAATACTCAAAGGGCTTAAGGTTGAATGCGAGGGGAAGGAAGAAATTATTCCCTGCGACAAGTGTATAATCGCCATAGGCTCAAAGCCCGCAAGACTTATCGTAAGCACAGCAAAGGGCATTAAGGTAAACGAACAGGGCTATATCGAAATAAGAGAGGATCCCTACGGAATGACTACTCTTAAGGGAGTTTTCGCAGGGGGAGACGTGGTTCACCGCCCGGCAACCGTTGTTTTGGCAATGAAGGAAGCTAAGGAAGTAGCCGAGGGCATAGCTAAATATGTTGATGCCGTTAAGCTTATAGAATCTCTTAAATAATAATTATAAAGCAACAGTTAATAAATCAGCAACAATCAAATATGACCGAGGCAATTGCTTCGGTCTTTTTTGACCCCGAAAGGATTAGATAAATATATGTTTGAACAAAAAAGGCTTAAAAACGGCATAAGAACAATTGTTGAAGAAATGCCCCATATGAACAGCATAGCTATGGCGGTTTTTGTGGGGATAGGCTCAAGATATGAAAATGAAGTGACAAACGGAGCGGCTCATTTTATTGAGCATATGCTTTTTAAGGGAACCTACAGGCGAACCGCCGAACAGACAGCCTGTGAAATGGACGAACTGGGAGGTCAGCTTAACGCCTACACCACAAAGGAATATACCTGTTTTTATTTCAAGGTGCTTTCGGAGCATTTCGAAAAGGCTCTTGACATACTTTCGGATATGCTTTTGAACTCTAAGTTTGACAGCGACGACATAAAAAGGGAGAGGACTGTTATTGATGAAGAAATTTCAGTTTATGAGGATAACCCGGAGGATGTTGTTTTTGACAGGCTTCAATATGAGGTGTGGAACAAAAAGGGCTTGGGACTTGAAATTTTAGGCACTCATGACACAATTGCCGCTTTTGACAGAGATTTTTTGACGGACTATAAAGAGAAAAACTACCGAACGGACAATATGGTTATTTCCGTTGCAGGAAAGTTTGACAGGGATAAGCTTTATGACAGTCTCGAAAGGGCATTTTTGCCCTTAAAGCCAAATGAACACCGTCTTGAAGCAGAACCGGGTATATATACTCCCAAAAGAGTAGCAGTGAAAAGAGATATAGAACAGCTTCATTTGTGCCTTGCCTTTCCTGCACCGGCTGTAGTGGACAGCAACTATCCTCTGTCGGTTTTGAACACTGCCGCAGGCGGAGGAATGTCAAGCAGACTTTTCCAAAAAATAAGGGAGGAAAAGGGGCTTTGCTACTCCGTTTATTCAACCTGTTCTCTTTATTCAGACGCAAGTATGTTTATGATTTACTGCGGTCTTAACCCCAAAAATACTGAGGAAGCTGTTAAGCTTTGTAAAGAGGAGCTTTTAAAGCTTAAGGAAGAGGAAATGCCCCGGGCGGAGCTTGAAAGAATAAAAAATCAAATTAAAAGCGGATTTTTGTTAAGCGACGAAGCCACATCAAGCCGCTGTTCAAGATACGGCAGAAACATTCTTTTAAGGGGAAGCTGCCGAAACGTTGAACAGGTTCTTTCGG
>JAJBVU010000327.1:7427-14351 GCA_020859645.1 Eubacterium sp.
CGGAAGAAATTTTTGACTTTGATAAAATGAGCATTTCCGTTGTGGGAAAAGGCAAAATTATCAATGATATAGCTAAAATTCACATATAATTTTTTGGCAATTTTTAAATTTAATAATATACTGCAGAATGGACAGACTAACTCCGTAAGGAGTGATGAAAATGAACACAAAGCCATATGACGCTGCGGCGCTGACAGTGATTATTATAGGCGCAATAAACTGGGGACTTATAGGATTTTTTCAGTTTGACTTAATTGCCGTTTTGTTCGGCGGAATGAGTTCTCTTATTTCAAGAATAATTTACGGGCTTGTAGGTCTCTGCGGACTTTACGCATTAACAATTTATTCAAGAATTACAGACTCAAGGCTTATGGAACAGCGAAACTAAAATATTTTTTCACGCACAAAAAGAGACGGATTGTAACTTTCCGTCTCTTTTCTCTGTTTAAAACAGCTTAATTTCTCTGTCGCCGATATAGTCTAGACCCAAATGCTGATAGGCAAGCTCCGTTGCCACACGGCCTTTGGGGGTTCTCTTTATAAAGCCCTGCTGAATTAAGAAAGGTTCATAAACATCCTCGATTGTGTCGCTTTCCTCGCCTACTGAAACGGCAATAGTGTCAAGCCCAACAGGGCCGCCGCCGAACTTCTCTATAATTGACATAAGAAGCCGTTTGTCATTTGAGTCAAGCCCCATTTTGTCTACATCTAAAATTCCCAAAACCTCGTCGGCTACTGCGTCGGTTATTTTTCCGCCGTATTTAACCTCCGCAAAGTCTCTTATACGCCTTAAAAGTCTGTTGGCAATTCTGGGTGTGCCTCTTGACCGCCTTGCAATCTCCAAGGCTCCGTCCTCTGTTATGTCGGTGTTTAATACCCTTGCGGATCTTAAAACGATTTCCTTAAGCTCTGAAGGCTCATAAAGCTCAAGGCGGCTGACTATTCCGAAACGGTCTCTTAAGGGGGCTGTCAAAAGACCGGCACGGGTTGTTGCCCCCACTAAAGTAAACTTAGGAAGTTCAATTCTTATGCTTTTAGCCCCGGCGCCTTTGCCGATTATGATGTCAAAAACGAAATCCTCCATAGCCGGGTAGAGAACCTCTTCCACAAGCCTGTTAAGCCTGTGAATTTCGTCTATAAAAAGAATATCCCCCTCTGAAAGTCCGTTCAAAATGGCAGCCATATCCCCGGGACGCTCAATAGCCGGGCCGGAGGTTATTTTAATATTTGAGCCCATTTCAAAGGCAATTATGTTTGAAAGGGTGGTTTTGCCAAGTCCGGGAGGGCCGTAAAGCAAAACATGGTCTAAAGGCTCACCTCTTTTTTTGGCAGCCGCCATATATACCTTTAAATTTTCTTTAACCTTCTTCTGACCTATATAGCCCTGAAGGGTTTGGGGTCTGAGCTTTTGCTCCAAGAGTATATCCTCATTTTTAAATGCGGAATTTATAAGTCTTTCCATAGTTGATCTCCTTTACGCCAAAGCCTTAAGCCCTAACTTAACTGCGTCCTCGGTGGTCATTCCCTCGGTGTAAACCGCCCCTACAGCCTTAGCCGCTTCGGATCTGCCGAAGCCTAAGGCAACAAGGGCTTCTATTGCTTCGGCTTTTTCGCCGCTTCTGCCCTGTGCGCTTGAAACCATTTCAGTCAAAGCGGCGTCACCTGCTGACTCAGCCTCACCTGCCAGCTTGTCTCTCAGCTCCAAAATTATTCTCTGGGCTGTTTTTTTGCCTATTCCCTGACCCATTGCTATTGTTTTAACGTCCTCAGCCACTATGGCAAAAATTATTTGCGACGGCGAAAGGACATTTAAAAGACCTATTGCTGATTTTGGACCTACACCGGAGACGGTTATAAGCTTATAAAAAAGCTTAAGCTCCTCGCCTGTTAAAAAGCCGTAAAGGGCAATGCCCGTTTCCGACACACTCATATAAGTATAAATTTTAATTTCATCATACCCCGCATTTAAAAGAGTTTCGGCTGAAACAAAAATTTTATAGCCTATTCCGCCGCACTCCAAAACGAGAAAATCATTTCCCTTATATTCTACCTTGCCTTTTATAAATTCAATCATATAAACACCGCCGAGTTAATTTAGTATTGTTCTGTTGTGGTTTCTTCTTCTGTGTAATATTCCTTAAAGGTTCCGTCCTGATTTAAAATAACCTTTTGCCCTGTTTCGGGAATTTCCCCTATAAAAAGCCCGTCATTTCCGTAGGGGCAGACTTCGGCATATTCCGTAGCAGCAACCTGTTCACTCATAAGCCTTTTTATATACACAAAGTCTTCTGCTTCTTTCGGGTCGGCTATATTGTCTCCGTAGTGTATCCAATAGGTCAGATTTGACCCTGTGGCATAGGCTACGTAGGTAGAACCATAGGGTTGACCGTCCGCCTTCATTTCTTCCGAACCGTAGTGAAGCTTTTTAAGCAGATTTCCCTCTGTGTCGAAAACATAATAGTTGCAGTTTCTGTTGTTATAATAGTTTCTTTCATCCGACAACACAAATACATTGTCAACTGCTCTGTTTATATAAGCCCCTGCAAGCTCATAAAGAGGCTCAACTATGACCTTTCCGTCTGCCCCAACAGCACCCCACTTATTCATTGAATTTTGGAAAAGAGTAACGCCGCAGCCTATATTCTTTTCGTTAGTGCGTTCGCTTTCATAAACCCCTATATTATCATAATCGTAAATTCTCCAAACGGATATAAGAGCATTTTCAATGCTTAATGTATCATCGGGCAGAAAACTGCTGACATTTCCCGTTTCCATTATATAAGAATCCTCAGATCTTGTTCCGCTTACCGCATAAATAGCCTCTTTAGCCGAAGAGCTTATTTGTTCGTCATCGTCAAAGGCAGCGCTTCTCGCCGTTGTTTCAACACCCAAAAGCTGACAAAGACGATAGAATGTACAAGCGGCTTCTTCACGTGTCACAAAGGTTTCGGGGTTATAATATCTGCCTTCACCGGGGGTTATAAGCCCCAGATGCTCAGCAAGAAGAACGTCCGGTGAAACAATATCTATATATTTATCATAATTTACGGAGATATTGTTGTCAGCCATATAGGTGTAAATGTCTTTTCCGCTTTTTTTGAGAACCGCCTGAACAGCCGTACAGGCAAGCTCATAGCGAGTAATGTTTTGCCTTAAATCTCTTTGTCTTATGGGGTTTAAAAGAAGCCCTGCTTCATCTGCTTTATGAACCTTTTCCTCTGCATATTCACTGCATACATAGTCGTCTAAGGCATATGACTTGTCATAGTCAAAATAACCCACAAGCTCATAATTTCCGTTTATTCTGTAGCAGACTGCTTTCAGCTCGCCGCTTTCGTCTCTTTTTTCACAGACAATATTATAGCCGTTTCTGAAAAACTTTGCGCTTATGTAATAATAATTATTGTTTTGAATCATGGTGTAAGGCTCTGAGCCCGTTAAAACCGCAAAGCCCGAAAGATCGTCAACGCCGTAAAACCTTACGAACAAATATCTGTTGAAAAGCATACCGTTGTGAATACCTGTGAAAAGCCTGTCAATAAGCTTGTTTCCGTTTCCGTCCACAAGATAAAGATAGCCTTTTTGGGTGTTCGCCGTAATATATGTGTTTTCTCTGCCGCCTACAGCCAACTTTTGACTGCCTACTTCAGAAGCGCCCACTGTTTTGTATGCATTTATAAAGTCATAGGTGTCATAGGCGCAGGTCTGAACGGCTCCGCTGAAAATCATAACAGCCGCCAAAATTGCAAATAAAATTCTCTTCATAAAAATACCTCCCTTGTTTTAATATTTATCAAAGTAACGGTTAAGGGTTCCGTCGGGATTAAGCAAAACCGTATCGTCTGTGCCGGGTATATCTGCTCTTAAACAGCCGTCATCGCCGTAGGGTGTAACATTTTCATATTCCTCTGCGGCGGTTTTTCCACTGACAAGCCGTTTCATATAAGTAAATTCTTCATTTGAGGGGTTATCGTCATAGGTCCAAAAAAGGAGATTTGTTCCCGAAGCGTAATAAGCATAAACCGAGTCGGTGGGTTTTCCGTCCGCAGTCATTTCTTCCGCTCCGTAATGAATGGTATTCAGAAGATTACCCTCAGTGTCAAAGACATAATAGGTGTTGTTTCTGTTTGAAGGATTGTTTTTTTCATCGGATAAAACAAAAACATTATTGACTGCCATAGTTCTAAAGCCCGCAAGCTCATAAGCCGGCTCAACTATAACCGTTCCGTCTTTCGTCTCGGCGCCCCATTTTCCGTTTTCACCTTGGAAAAGATATATTCCGCATTTTATATATTTGTCATATTCATGGTCAATTTCCATTGTTTCCAAATTATAAAAGTCAAAAATTCTCCAAACAGATACCAATGTTTTTTCTATGGTATAACCGTCATTTGGTAAAAAGCAGTAAATTCTTTTGTGACTGCTTGCATATGAATTTTCGGTTCTGCCCGGAGGCATTATATATGTGTCTTCGATTCTTGTATTGCTTACGGCATAAACAGCGTCCCTTGCCGAAGCATCGATTTCACAGTCATCATCGTAAATTGCCGGTTTTTCGTCTGTAGTTTCGACACCGAAAAGCTGACACAGGCGGTAGAAGGAACAGGCTGCTTCCTGCCTTGTTACCTTGGTTTCGGGTTTAAAAAATCCGTTTTCACCGGGGGTTATAAGTCCCAGCTGCTCCGCAAGAAGAACGTCCGGTGAAACAATGTCAACATATTTATCATAATTTACAGATATGCTGTTGTCAGCCATATAGGTATAAATATCCTTTCCGCTTTTTTTAAGAACCGCCTGAACCGTAATACAGGCAAGCTCATAGCGGGTAATATCGTCGCTTAAATACCTGTATCTTAAGGGTTCTATAAGAAGTCCGGCTTCGTCAGCGGCTTTTATTTTTGAACGCCATTTTTCACTGTCGCCCGGATAAGACCGTTCTCCGGCAAAAAACGTGCTGCATTCATAATCGTCAGGATAATAAGCTTTTGAGTAGTCGAAGATTTCAGCGGAACTGCTGTTAACGCTGTAGCGGTAACAGTCGGCTTTCAGTTCTCCGTTATCATCTCTTTTTTCACAAATTATATTATAACCGTTTCTGAAATATTTTGTACTTATGTAATAATAGTTGTTGTTTACAATTACGGGATAAAGCTGTGAGCCGCCCAAAACCGCAAAGCCCGAAAAATCGTCAACACCGTAAAACCTTGTTATTATATATCTGTTTAAATACGCTGTGTTAAAAACACCTGTGAAAAGCCTGTCAATAAGCTTATTTCCGTTTCTGTCCACAAGATAGAGATAGCCCTTTTCGGTGTTTGCCGTAATATAGGTGTCGTCTCTTCCTTTAACCGCAATTTTTTGATTTCCCACTGCCAAAGCGCTTTTCATTTCATCGCTGTTTTGAAAACTATAGCTGTCTGCAAATGTACAGTCAGTCATCACAACGCCGATAATTATTAAAACCGTCAAAACCGTTAGATAAATTTTTTTCATGAAGCCGCCTCCTTTGCACAAGACTTTTTTTAATTATATCATATAATTCCATTTCCTTCAACCGAAAATAATTTTTCACAAATTTTTCTTTGTCTTTTGAATAAAATAACAATACATAGATAAAATAATAAAAAGGAAAAATTTAAAAATACAGATAAACAGGAGCGAGCCTATGACATTTTATTACAGCAGCAAGGACAAAAATGCAGAAACGAAAATAAAGAACACTTTAAAGCTTATGATTGAAGAGAAGCTGCCCCTTTACACCCACATTGTTTTGCTGTGCATAGGCACAGACAGAATTACAGGGGACAGCTTAGGTCCTTTGGTAGGGGACAGGCTTCAAAGCTCAGTTTTCTGCCCTGTTTACGGAACAATTCATAACCCCGTTCACGCCAAAAACCTAAAGCACGCCCTGAGCGCCATAAACCGCAGAGGAAAGCCCTTGGTAATAGCCGTTGACGCAGCCTTGGGGGTTCATACGGAGCATATAACAGTTGCCGACGAGGGGGTTCGCCCGGGAACAGCCATAGGGAAGAGCCTTCCCACAGCCGGAGCAATCAGCATAACGGGCATAGTAGGCTCAGACAGCCCCTCTGGGATGAGGGTTCTTCAAAACACACGGTTGGCTGTAGTAATGGATATGTCGGATATAATTGCCGGGGCTGTTTCTTCCGCAATTTCGGAAATAGAGCAAATGAGCTTTTACGCCGTATAAACACTTCTATTTTAATATGAATGAGAATAGATTATAAAAAAAGATTTATTTTACGGAGGGATTAACTTGCAGCAGGATATAAGAGCTACCAACAGAATAGCCGTTACAGGTAGAATAGAAGGGGAGTTCGGCTTCAGCCACAGGGTTTACGGAGAGGGGTTTTATTCCTTTTTTATAAGAGTTCCCAGACTTTCGGAGGTCTGCGACCTTCTGCCTGTGACAATTTCCGAAAGGCTTATTGACGAAAACACAATGCACCCGGGAGCCGAAATCACAATCAAGGGTCAGCTTCGCTCATACAACACATATTCCGAAAACCGAAATCATCTAATTTTAAGCATTTTCACAAAGGAGGTTTCTTACCCGGACGAACTGAGCCGAAACGAGCCGCCCAACTCCGTCAGCCTAAACGGCTTCATCTGCAAGCCGCCTCTTTACAGAACCACCCCTTTGGGCAGAGAAATAGCCGACATACTTTTGGCAGTAAACCGAACCTATGGAAAGTCGGACTACATACCCTTGATTGCATGGGGAAGAAATGCACTTTTCTCAAGGAATTTAGCAGTAGGCAGCAATATTATCATAGAAGGGAGAATGCAGAGCAGGCTCTATCAAAAAAAGTTTGACAACGGAGAAACGGCTGAAAAAACGGCTTATGAGGTGGCTGTATCAAAAATGGACCTTTTGGAGAAGAATTTTTAGGCAACTTGCAC
>JAJBVU010000198.1 GCA_020859645.1 Eubacterium sp.
AATTTTACTTTAAAAGAGTTGTCACAGACTGCACTTGCAGAAAATCTTAATTTTCTGCAGCGAAAGAAAGGAGATTGAACCATATGGCAGAAAAAAATATTTTAGTCAAAAAGCTGCCCGGCAGTGAAGGCGAAATAGGTTTGCCCTACGGCACACCTCCTTTCAGCTATGAAGAGCTTCACCGTCAGCTGATTGAAAGAATAAAAAAATACTACAATAAAAGTCTCGACAAGGTTGAAAAGGCTTATGAGCTTGCGAAGGAAGCCCACGAGGGTCAGCTTCGAAAGTCCGGTGAGCCTTATATAATCCACCCTCTTTCCGTAGCCCTTATTTTGGCTGATATGGAAATGGATATGGAGTCAATTGAAGCCGGGCTTCTTCATGACGTGGTTGAGGATACACGTTTTTCCAAAAACGATATAACGGCTATGTTCAGCCCCAAGGTTTCCCTTCTTGTTGACGGCGTAACAAAGCTTAAAAAAATCAAATATACCGACAAGCTTGAACAGCAGGCTGAAAACTACAGAAAAATGTTTATTTCTATGGCTAAGGATCTGCGTGTAATTATTATAAAGGTTGCCGACAGGCTTCATAATATGCGTACGCTGGAATTTCAGCCCCCTAATAAGCAAAAGGAAATCGCACAGGAAACGCTGAATATCTACGCTCCCCTTGCAGATCGTCTGGGCGTAGCTTCTCTTAAAAGCGAGCTTGAGGATCTGTCTCTGCGCTATCTCTACCCCGATGCATATTCTGATTTGGTTGAAAAGGTAAATGCCAAGCAGTCGGAGCGCATTCAGTATATCGAAAATATTGTTGCAACAGTAAAAATTCTCTGTGAAGAAGCCAACATAGACTGCGAGGTAACAGGCAGACCAAAGCACTATTTTTCAATCTATAAAAAAATGGTGAACCAAAACAAGACAATCGACCAGATTTTCGACCTTTTCGCTATAAGAGTTATAGTTGAAAACGTTAAAGACTGCTACAATGTTTTGGGGCTTGTTCACGATAAATATAAGCCTGTGCCCGGCAGATTTAAAGACTATATAGGTATGCCCAAGCCCAATAAATACCGTTCCCTCCATACTACTGTTTTGGACGAAAAGGGTATGCCCTTCGAGGTTCAGATAAGAACGTGGGAAATGCACAGGGTAGCGGAATACGGCGTTGCAGCCCACTGGAAATATAAAATAGGCTTAACGGATGTTAAAAATGAGGACAAGGACACTGTTTCGTGGCTTAACCAAATTTTGGAATGGCAGAACGATATGTCTGACAACAGCGAATTTATGGAGGCTGTTCAGACCGACCTTGATGCATATAACGATAACGTATATGTTTTTACCCCCTCAGGAGACTTGAAAACACTGCCTGCCGGCTCAACCCCGGTGGACTTCGCCTACTCTATTCACTCCGCCGTAGGCAACACTATGGTCGGCGCAAGAGTTAACGGAAAAATCATTCCTTTTGAATATACTCTTCAAAACGGCGACAGAGTCGAAATAGTAACAAGCCAAAACTCAAGAGGGCCTTCTATGGACTGGCTTAAGTTCGTAAAAAGCTCTCAAGCACGAAGCAAAATTAATCAGTGGTATAAGAAAATAAATAAAGAGGACAACGCAATTAAGGGCAAGGAGCTTTTGGAGAAGGAAGCCAAAAAGCGGGGCTACGAAATTTCAACCCTGTGTACAGGGGACCGTATGAAGGCTGTTATGAACCGCTATGCCTTTAAGGACTGGGACTCTGTCTGCGCCGCAGTAGGTCACGGCGGTCTGAAGGAAGGTCAGGTTATAAACCGTCTTGTGGAGGACTATAAGAAAGAGCTTGAAAAGAACAAGATTTTTACAGCCGATGACGTTTTGGATAAAAGGGAAGAAGCCTCTCCCAACTATAAAAACAGAAGCGGCGTTGTTGTTAAGGGCGTAGGCGATATTTCCGTCCGTTTCAGCAAGTGCTGTTCGCCTGTACCCGGCGACGAAATCGTAGGTTTTGTAACAAGGGGCAGAGGTGTTTCCATCCACAGAACCGACTGTGTAAACATTATAAATTTAAGCGAATCAGAGCGGTCACGTCTTATTGACGCAGAGTGGAACCTGCCTA
This sequence comes from Eubacterium sp., assembly GCA_020859645.1. Taxonomy (GTDB): domain Bacteria; phylum Bacillota; class Clostridia; order Lachnospirales; family CAG-274; genus JAJQCI01. The sequence continues at coordinate 2,104 of JAJBVU010000198.1, forward strand.
AAAGCGAAAGATCCGCCTTTCAGGTGGAAATCAAGGTTGTGGGACTTTACAGAATGGATCTTCTTTCAAACATTCTTCAGGTTCTCTTTTCGGAAAATACTGCCACCAAAAATGTCAACCTTCGTGTTGTAAAGGACGACGCCATTGTAGACCTTTCATTTATGGTCACAGGCAAAGACCAGCTTGAAAGCATTTGCAAAAAAATAAACCAAATCAGCGGAATTTATGAAATAGAAAGAACAAATACTTAAGGAGTATAAAATGAGAGCTGTCTTGCAGAGAGTTAAATATTCTCATCTTTCGGTTGAAAATCAGCCGACAGCTGAAATAAAGAGCGGAATTGTCGTCTTAATAGGCATAAAATCGGGAGACAATGAAGAGGTTTTTGCCAAAATAATCGATAAAATCACTAATTTGAGGATTTTTGAGGACGAAAACGGAAAAATGAACCTTTCCGTTAAGGATATTAAGGGCGGAATTTTGGCTGTTCCCAACTTTACTCTTTATTCAGACTGCCGACACGGCAGACGACCCGACTTCGCCAAGGGCGCACCCCCTGCCGAAGCAAAAGCCGCCTTTGAAGCCTTTGTGAGCCGCCTTAAAGCTGCTTACCCCGATACCCAAACAGGTGTTTTCGGCGCAGATATGCAGGTTGAGCTTTTAAATGACGGACCTATAACCATAATTTTGGATAGTGATGAGCTTATGCCGAATAAGTAAAAAAGCGAAAAACTTTCGGAAACCGACAGCCTCCCCTTGAGGGGAGGTGGCACCTCGTCGAACCTCGCTTTGCTCATTTATTTATGCGTAAACGCACAAATAAGATGTCGCTTGCGGGTTCTCCTCTTTCGCTGAAAACCTTAGTTTTCAGCGATTAAGGAACACTTCCGCAGTGTTATCTTGCTTCTGAATGAAATGAAGAAGCGAATAACACGCAGGCAAGTGTGACGTGACGGAGAGGTGGGGCATTTTCCTTGCCTAATACTTAATTTTATCCTAAGACGCACTATATGGAGAGAATATAATGAGAATTAAAACCTTTACAACCAGAGGTATGGACGAAAACTGTTATCTTATAATATGTGAAGAAACAAGCTGTGCTATTGCTGTTGACCCGGGAGACAAATTCCCCGAATTAACCGACTTTTTGAGAGAAAACAGCATAAGCCTTAAAGCCATTGTTTTAACCCATGCCCACTATGACCACATTGGGGGCTTACAGTGGCTTAAAGATGAGACTAACGCTCCTGTTATCATCGGGGAAAACGAAGCGCAGGTTCTTGCCTCTCCCGAAATGAATTTAAGCCCTATGTTCGGAGCAGACCCCCTTTCAATGACAGCCGACAGGCTTCTTAAGGACGGGGAGGAATTTACCTTCGGTTCACTTACATTTAAAACAATCGAAACCCCCGGTCACACTCCGGGAGGAATTTGTCTCTATTTCAAAAACGAGGGAGTTCTTTTCAGCGGAGACTCTCTTTTCGCTATGTCAATCGGCAGAACCGACTTCCCCGGAGGCAGCTATAAAAGCCTTGTAACCGCTCTTAAAGAAAAGGTTATGACACTGCCGGGCGAAACAAAGGTTTTCCCCGGTCACGGACCTAAAACCTCTGTTGCCGCTGAACGCAAGCTAAACCCCTACTTATAAAAAAGGAAGATAAAAATGGATTATGTTATAAAAGGGCATAACTATGCAGACGATATAATTACAATACTTCAGCTTTTCTACCCTAACACAGTCTGCACAAGGGTCGAAAGCCCAACCTTAAACTGCATAATATCCGAGCTTAAGGACGATACAATTTCGGCGGTTCTTATTCTTGACGGCAGAGAAGCTTCACGAAAAAGCGAGCCTGCCCCCAAAGACACTGCTGACCTCAAACGGCGTTTAAAGCTTAACCTTTTTGACGTTCTTATGTCTTTTTATAAAATAACCCTGCCTTGGGGTGCCTTGACGGGGGTTCGCCCGGCGAAGCTTGTTACATCCCTGAGGACTTCTATGACGGACGACCGGGTTTCCGACTACCTTAAAAGTGAATATTATGTCAGGCAGGATAAAATCGACTTGGCAATGAAAATTTCTAAGTCGGAGGAAAGAATTATAAAAGCTTCGGACCCCAATGCGGTGAGTCTTTATATAGGCATTCCCTTCTGCCCTACACGCTGTCTTTACTGCTCATTTACGTCTTACCCAATGGCACAGTATAAAAACAAGGTTGACACTTATTTGGACGCTTTGGAAAAGGAAATTGCCTTTTGCGGAGACAACCTGAAGGATACCCCCATAGAGTCCATTTATATCGGCGGCGGCACGCCTACTTCACTAAACCCTTCACAGCTTAACCGCCTTTTGACAATGGTTTTCAAAAGCTTCAAAGCTCCTAAGGAGTTCACAGTGGAAGCGGGCAGACCCGACACAATCACAGAGGAAAAGCTTAAAATAATAAGCTCCTTCGGCATAAACCGCATAAGCATAAACCCCCAAACCCTTAACGATAAAACTCTTGCCCTTATAGGCAGAGATCACAAAACAGAGGACTTTTTAAAAGCCTTTGACTTGGCGAGAAGGTTAGGTATAGGTCATATAAACTGCGATATAATTTTGGGCTTGCCCACAGAGGGAGAAGCTGAGGTCAGAACCACCTTAGAGGGTTTAAAGGCTCTTTCCCCTGAAAGCCTCACAGTTCATACACTGGCAGTAAAACGTGCTTCACGGCTTAAGGAAACCCTTGACAGCTACAGCCTTGCGGATTTTGACCTTATGGACAGGCTCTTAACCCTTTCGGCGGAATACACAAGGGAAATGGGGCTTTCCCCCTATTATATGTACCGCCAAAAAAATATGGTAGGCAATTTCGAAAACGTAAGCTACTGCAAGCCCAACCACGAATGTATTTACAACATTCAGATTATGGAAGAAACCCAAAGCATAATCGCTATGGGCTGCGGAGGTTCGACAAAAACAGTTGACAAAGCTTCAAACAGAATAGAACGTATTTTTAACGTTAAAAGCGTTGATGATTATATAACAAGAACAGATGAAATGATAGAAAGAAAGAAAAAAGGTCTTTCATGGAGGTAAATTATGGCAAAGATTATAACGCCTAAAATTCTGCCCGGGTTTATGGAGCTTCTTCCGCCCGAACAGATTTTGTTTAATAAAATAAAAGACACTATTAGAGAGGTTTATGAAAGCTTCGGCTTTCTGCCCTTAGACACCCCCACAATAGAATATTCCGAGGTTCTCTTGGCTAAGGCAGGGGGCGAAACGGAAAAGCAGATTTACCGCTTTAACAAGGGCGACAATGACCTTTCATTAAGGTTTGACTTAACAGTCCCCCTTGCCCGTTACGTTGCCCAGCACAGAAACGATTTAAACTTCCCCTTTAAGCGTTATCAAATAAGCAAGGTTTTCAGAGGGGAAAGACCTCAAAAGGGTCGCTTTCGTGAGTTTTATCAGTGCGATATTGACATTATAGGCAGTGAAACATTAAGCCTTGTTTACGATGCGGAAATGCCTGCGGTAATTTACAACGTATTCAAAAAGCTTAACATAGGCGCATTCAAAATTAAGCTTAACAACCGCAAAATCTTAAACGGCTTCTTCGAGGGCTTAGGTCTTGAGGACAAAACCGCCGATATTTTGAGAGTAATCGATAAAATAGAGAAAATCGGTGCCGAAAACGTAAGAGAAGAGCTTGTTAAGCTTGGAGCTGAAAAACAGGCTGATGAAATTATGAGCTTTGTTTCCATAAGCGGAACACCTGCGGAGAAGCTTGAAAAGCTTAAGGCTCTTTCCGTTGACAGTCCTAAATTCACAGAGGGCGTAGAAGAGCTTGAAAAGGTAACGGAGCTTCTTAAGACCTTCGGAGTAGATGAGGATTATTTCGACATCGAGCTGACCATAGCCAGAGGGCTTGACTATTACACAGGTACGGTTTATGAAACCGTTTTAACCGACTACCCCGGCTTAGGCAGTGTCTGTTCCGGCGGACGCTATGACAACCTTGCGGAATACTATACGAAACAGAAGCTTCCCGGAGTAGGCGTTTCTATAGGCTTAACAAGACTTTTCTCGCAGCTCAGAGAAAACAACATAATTACCTCAGACAGCCTTTCAACGGCTAAGGCTCTGCTTCTGCCTATGAATGAGGGCTGTATACCTTATGCCCTTAAGGCAGCAACTGCTTTGAGAGACAGCGGAACAGCTGCTGATATTTTCTACGGCGGTAAAAATATGAAGCAGAAAATGAAATATGCCGACCGTTCGGGAATTGGCTTTGCCCTTATTTTAGGCGAGGACGAGGTTAACAACCAAACAATAACGGTTAAAAATATGAAAACAGGCGAACAGCAAAGCATTAATTTTGATAATTTAACAGCTTTCTTTGCATAACATAAACACAACAGGAGATGAAACAAAATGGCAGACACAATGCAGGGCATTAAAAGAAGCGCATACTGCGCCGAAATAGATGAAAAATATGCAGGTCAAACTGTAACGGTTACAGGCTGGGTTCAGCGTAAAAGAGAAATGGGCCCCTTTACGTTTATACTGCTTCGTGACAGAAGCGGAATAGTTCAGGCGGTGGTTGATGAAAGCTCACCGGCTGAAATCATTGCCAAAACAAAGGAAATCAAAAGCGAATACGTTTTGGCAATAACAGGAAAGGTTAATTTAAGAACCGAAAAAAATATAAACCCCAAAATGAAAACGGGCAAAATCGAAATTGCAGTAGAAGAGCTTCGCATACTCAACGAGTCCGAAACACCGCCCTTCCAGATTGAGGACAGCATAAACGTTTCAACTGAGCTGAGACTTAAATATCGTTATCTCGACCTCCGCAGACCCGTTGTTTCAAACAACATTATTATGCGTCACAAAACCGCACAGGCTGTCCGCAGATTTTTGACAGACGAAGGGTTTATTGAAATAGAAACACCTATGCTCACAAAGTCAACTCCCGAGGGGGCAAGAGACTATTTAGTCCCCAGCAGAGTTCACCCCGGCAGCTTCTATGCCCTCCCCCAGTCACCTCAGCTTTTTAAACAGCTTCTTATGGTTTCGGGCTTTGACAAATATTTCCAAATCGCTAAGTGTTTTCGTGATGAGGACTTAAGAGCAGACAGACAGCCCGAATTTACTCAGATAGATATGGAGCTTTCATTTGTAGAGCCTGAGGACGTTATGAGCGTAAACGAACGCCTTATTAAATACGTCTTTAAGGAAATAAAGGGTATTGATTTGGAAACGCCCTTCCTTCGTATGCCCTGGCAGGAGGCTATGGACCGTTTCGGCTCAGACAAGCCCGACATTCGTTTCGGAATGGAGCTTCAGGATATAACCGACCTTGTTAAGGACACTGATTTTGTTGTTTTCAAGGGCGCAATCGAAGCAGGGGGCAGCGTAAGATGTATCGTGGCTGAGGGCTGCGGAACATTTGCGAGAAAGAAAATTGACTCCCTTGTAGACGTTGCCAAAACCTACGGAGCGAAGGGGCTTGCATGGATAAATGTTTTGGATGGCGGCTTTAAGTCTACAATCTCAAAGTTTTTCGATGATGAAAAATTAAGCAAAATAGCCGAAAAAACAGGGGCTAAGCCGGGAGACCTTATTCTTATCTGCGCCGACAAAAACAAGGTTGTTTGGGATGCTTTGGGAGCAGTTCGTCTTGAAGTGGCAAACAGACTTGAGCTTTTGAAGGACGATGACTATAAATTCCTTTGGGTAACGGAGTTCCCTCTTTTCGAATTTTCGGAGGAAGAAAACCGCTACGTTGCTATGCATCACCCCTTTACTGCGCCTATGGACGAGGACATTGAAAAGCTTGACACAGAGCCCCAAAACGCAAGGGCAAAGGCTTATGACATGGTCTTAAACGGCTGTGAACTGGGCGGCGGCTCTATAAGAATACATTCAAGAGAAATTCAAAACAAGATGTTTAAGTGTTTGGGCTTCTCCGCAGAGGACGCACAGGAGCGTTTCGGCTTCCTGCTTGACGCCTTCAAATACGGTGCACCCCCTCACGGAGGACTTGCCTTCGGTCTTGACAGAATGATTATGCTTATGACCGGAGCCGAAAGCATCAGAGACGTTATAGCCTTCCCCAAGGTTAAGGACGCTTCATGTCTTTTGACAGACGCCCCCAACATTGTAGAGGACAAGCAGCTTGAGGAACTAGGCTTAAAGATTGACATTAAAGGTAAAGAGGAATTATCTTGACATATAATGAAGCAGTAAAATATTTGGAGGGCTCGGCAGTTTTGGGCTCAAAACAGGGTCTTTCCGCCTTTAAGGGGCTTTTAGCTCTTATGGGCAGCCCCGAAAAAAAGCTTAAAATAATACACGTTGCAGGCACTAACGGAAAAGGCTCTTTCTGCACATATACGGAAAGCATTTTAAGAGCGGCGGGATACTCAACAGGCTTGTTTACCTCGCCCCACTTAATACGCTATAACGAAAGAATAGCCTTTAACGGTGAGCCTGTTTCAGACGATGACCTTGCAAATGAAATCGAATTTGTAAAGACAAAAACAAAAGAGTTTTTCGGCTCTTCCGATCAGTGGTTTTCGTTTTTCGAAATTATAACAGCCGCCTGCCTTTCATACTTTTCAAAAAAGTCTCCGGACTTTGTGATTTTGGAGACAGGCTTAGGGGGCAGACTTGACGCCACAAACGCCGTCCCTACTCCCCTTTTCACCGCCATAACACGAATTGCCCTTGACCATACGGAATTTTTGGGAAACACAATAGAAGAGATTGCCGCCGAAAAATGCGGAATTATAAAGGAAAACAGACCCTGTGTTTCGGCTCTTCAGTGTGAAGAAGCGGAAAGAGTTATAAGGGCTTATGCAGCCGAGAAAAATGCTCCCCTGCTTTATGAGCCAAAGCCGGAAATTAAAATTATTAAAAATGACCTAAAGGGCTTGACTGTGGACATAAAAACCCCTTATTATTCTTATAAGGGCTTAGTATCGGGTATGGGCGGTTCTTATCAGCCCCAAAATATAGCGGCTGTTCTTTTGGGAATTGAAGCTTTAAGAAAACAGGGCTATGCTATTCCCGACAGTGCTGTATATGAGGGCATAAAAACAGCTAAAATTAAGGGCAGAACAGATATAATTTCAAAATCGCCCTTAATTATTGCCGACGGTGCTCACAATTTAAACGCCGCAGAGGAATTTTACAAAACCACAGCCGCAGTAAAGGCACAGGGCAAAAAAATAACCCTTTTAACAGGGGTTTTAGCGGATAAAAACCCCGAGAAGCTTATAAAAGCACTTTCGAAAAACGCAGACAGGGTTATTTTGACTGTTCCCCCTTCAAAAAGAGCCTTTAACCCCGAGGGGCTGACCCTTGAGGGGAAGGATGTTTATTTTGAGCCCGACCCTAAAAAAGCCTGTAAGCTTTTGAAAGGCTTTGACGACAGCGTAATATTTATAACAGGCTCCCTTTATTTAACAGGCAAAATTTATGCACTTTTAAAGGAAAACGAGAACCTGTTTTCTTAAGTAAGATCAGGGAAGGAAAGATAAAAAATGATTGATTTAAAAAAGGAAATAGAAAAATACAAGCCCGTTTTGGAAATTGACGGAATTGAAGACGACCTGAATAAAAGCAGCATTGAAGATATTTTAGATATAATTTCAATGATAAAACAAGACTGACGGAGGTAGCACCATTGAAATGTCTCCTGTGCGGTACTGACTGCCGCAAAAACGAACGCCGCTGTCCCAACTGCGGAACAAGTGTCAGGCTTATGGAAAAGCTTAAAAGGCTTTCAAACAGATATTACAACAGGGCAATAGACCGGGTTAAGGCTTCAAACCTTACGGACGCAAGGGAAAGCCTAGAAACCGCTCTTGTATTTAACAAGCGGAATATAAATGCACAAAATTTATTAGGGCTTGTGTGCCTTGAAACAGGCGAGGTAGGCGAAGCCTTTAAACACTGGCTTCTGTCTGTTTCATATCAAAAAACAAACAACAGGGCGTCTGAATATATAAGCTATACGGAAGCTAATATTGTTGAATTTGATAAAATGGATATGGGTATAAAGCTTTATAACGAAGCCCTTGCCCTTTTAAAAGGCTTTGACATAAGAACAGCCGACCCGGATAAAATCCGCAGACGTTTGGAAAACGCTCTTAACAAGCTTAAGGGGGCTGTTGATTTTAACCCCAAGCTTTTAAAAGCGATCAATCTTATGACCCTGTGCTATATAATTTTGGGCGAAAGAATAAAGGCTCTTGATCTTGCGAAATCCGTTTTATATGCAGATGTAGCCAACCCCGAAGCGGCTATGCATTTTAACATTCTCTGCCCGGACAGAACCCGTCCCCCTGTTAAGGTAACGGGGGAAATCGAGAAAAAACCTGCCAAAAACACAGAGGCTCAAGCTACACCCATAGAAAATCAGGGCTTTTTCACATCTGCCACCTTTATTGAAGCCGCCGCCTTTATTTTGGGAATACTTGCCTGCACGGCAGTTTTTATGTTCCTTATTATTCCCGGAATAACCGAGGAGCAAAGCGCAAAAATAGAACAGCTTCAGCAGGAGGAGACCGTAACCTCTGTTCCCTCGGGTACTGCGGCAGAGATTGTATCTTCCGCTCAAACAACGGATATTGCCCAAAAGGAAGCGGATATTGCAAAGGCAAAGCAGCTTTTTGACTCTTATTATTATATAGACGCCTGTGAGCTTTTGGCAGACCTTGATACAAAGGGAATTTCAGCCGAATCAAGGGCTGTCTATGACTCGATTATAGACGATGTTTTGAGAAACGGCTCTGCGGCTCTTTTGGACTTGGGTCAAAGGGCATATAACGAAGGCGAAACTGAAAACGCTGAATCCTTTTTGACAAAGGCTCTTAAATATTCCGAATACGCTTCAGAGGAGGATGAAGAGCTTTTAAAAACAAAGTATACAGCCGAATTTTATTTGGCAAGAATTGCAATGGATGAGGGCGAAGCTTTAGAAGCGGCAGCCCTTTTCAATAATGTAAAAACAAATCACCCCGACAAAAAATATCAAAATTATGCCGAAAGCTATTTAAGCGGCTTAAAGGAGGACTAACCATGGATTATAAACAGGCAGGTGTAGACGTAACAGCGGGCTATAAATCGGTTGAGCTTATAAAGTCAAGCGTAAAGGCAACACTCCGCCCCGAAGTAATAGGCGGTTTAGGAGGCTTCGGCGGTCTTTTTGACATAAGCGGAGCAAAAAACCTTAAAAAGCCGGTTTTGGTTTCGGGCACAGACGGCGTAGGCACAAAGATTAAAATTGCCTTTTTGACAGACAAACACTCCACAGTAGGTATTGACTGTGTGGCAATGTGTGTAAACGATGTAATCTGCAGCGGCGCAGAGCCCCTTTTCTTCTTGGATTATATTGCCTGCGGCAAAAACTACCCCGAGAAAATTGCGGAAATAGTAAGCGGCGTTGCCGAGGGCTGCCGTTTGGCAGGCTGTGCCCTTATAGGCGGCGAAACAGCGGAACACCCTGGTCTTATGCCCGATGACGAATATGACCTTGCAGGCTTCACCGTAGGCATTTTGGACGCAGACAAGGCTATTGACGGAAAGAATATTAAGCCCGGCGATGTGCTTATCGGCATAGCCTCAAGCGGCATTCACTCAAACGGCTATTCCCTCGTAAGAAAGATTTTCAACCCCTCTGAGGAAAATATAAATACATATTATGATGAGCTGGGCGGAACGCTGGGCGAGGTTCTTTTAACCCCTACCAAAATTTACGTTAAGTCTGTTTTAGACCTTATTTCAAAGGTTGAGGTTAAGGGCATAAGCCATATTACAGGGGGCGGCTTTATTGAAAACGTTCCCAGAATGCTTCCAGAAGGCATAAAAGCCGTTATTGAAGAGGGCAGCTACCCCATTCCCCCGATTTTCTCACTTATTGAGAAGAAGGGTGAGGTTGAAAGAATGTCTATGTACAACACCTTTAACATGGGTATAGGTATGGTTATATGCGTATCTGCGGAAAATGCAGACAAGGCAATGGAAATTTTGAAGGAAAACGGCGAAGAGGTCTATAAAATAGGCTATACAGCCGAAGGCAGCGGCACAGACATAATTTTGAAATAAGGGGAGATTAATATGATAAAAATCGGTGCATTAGTCTCCGGCGGCGGAACAAATCTTCAGGCTATTATGGACAGCATAGACAGAGGCGAAATCAACGGCAAAATCGTTTCCGTAGTCAGCAACAAGGCAGACGCCTACGCCCTTGAGCGTGCCGCAAAAAACGGCATAGAAACAGCCGTCATAAAGCTTAAGGACTACCCCGACAGAAAAGCCTACACAGAGAGCTTAATCGAGCATTTTAAAGAAAAACAGGTTGACCTTATTGTTCTCTGCGGTTTTATGCTCATCTTAGACCCCTCTTTCGACAGAGCCTTCCCCAATATGGTTATGAACATCCACCCGGCTCTTATTCCCTCTTTCTGTGGAAAGGGCTTCTACGGGCTTCACGTTCACGAAGCGGCTCTGAAAAAAGGTGTTAAAGTTACAGGAGCAACAGTTCACTTTGCCGACGGAATTTGCGACAACGGCCCCATAATTCTTCAAAAGGCAGTTGAAGTAAGAGATGACGATACACCCGAAACTCTTCAAAAAAGAGTTATGGAGGAAGCAGAGTGGAAAATTTTCCCTCAGGCTGTGGCTCTTTTCGCCGACGGAAAAATTAAGGTTGAAAACGGTATAGTAAAGATTTTAAAGTAAGTATAAGAAACAATTCCCAAAAAAGGAGGAAAACAAATGAAGGTTTTGGTTATAGGAAGCGGCGGACGTGAACACGCAATCGTTGACGCACTTTTAAAATCACCTAAAATAGACAAGCTCTACTGTGCACCGGGCAACGGCGGAATTTCGGCTCAGGCTGAGTGTATTCCCGTCAGTGCAACGGACATTCCCGCACTTGTAAATTTGGCAAAGGAAAAGGAAATCGACTTAACCGTTGTAGGTATGGACGATCCTCTTGTAATGGGTATTGTTGACGCATTCGAAGCGGAGGGGCTTCGTGTTTTCGGGCCCAGAAAAAATGCCGCAATAATCGAAGGCTCAAAGGCTTTCTCAAAAGAGCTTATGAAAAAATACAACATTCCCACCGCAGGCTATGAAACCTTCACAGACATAAACTCGGCTTTAGCCTATGTTAAAACACTGAACCCCCCTATCGTTCTTAAAGCCGACGGCTTGGCTTTGGGCAAGGGCGTTCTTATATGCCAAAGCGTTGAAGAAGCCGAAGAAGGCTTAAAGGAAATGATGGTTAATCAAAAATTCGGCAAAAGCGGCACAACAGTTGTTATTGAAGAATTTTTGACAGGCCCTGAGGTTTCCGTTCTTTCATTCTGCGACGGAAAAACAGTTGTTCCTATGGTTTCCGCACAGGATCACAAAAGAGCCTATGACAATGACGAGGGCTTAAACACAGGGGGAATGGGCACATTCTCACCCAGCCGTGTATATACCAAAGATGTAGCCGAGGTGGCTATGGAAACAATATTTAAGCCAACTGTGGCAGCACTTAACAGTGAAAACAGAACCTTTAAGGGCATAATCTATTTCGGGCTTATGCTGACAAAAGACGGCCCCAAGGTTATTGAATATAACTGCCGTTTCGGCGACCCCGAAACACAGGTTATTCTGCCCCGTTTGAAAACAGATCTTTTGGAAATTTTCGAAGCCTGCGTTGACGGAACCTTAGACAAGCTTTCAATTGAGTGGGATGACGGCGCAGCCTGCTGTGTAGTTATGGCATCCGGCGGCTACCCTGTTTCATATAAAAAGGGCTATGAAATAACCGGCTTGGAGGAAGCGGAAAAAGACCCTGCCGTTAAGGTTTATCACGCAGGAACAGCTTTAAAGGACGGAAAATATTATACCAACGGCGGCAGAGTTATAGGCGTAACAGCTAAGGGCGAAAACCTTGACGAAGCAATCAAAACAGCCTACACCGCAGTGGATAAGATCGACTTTACGGATAAACACTTCCGCCACGATATAGGCATTAAGAAATATGACTGATAATCTGTATTTCTTAAGCTTATAAAATGTAAAAATTTTTAATTATCTTTTTACTTAAAATGCTGGTAATCCG